>JAPYQV010000126.1 GCA_029937205.1 Alphaproteobacteria bacterium | reverse complement strand
GTTACTGGTGCCGCTATCGCTTTGGTTCGTCGCTTCGATCTGGTGGCTGGTGATCGGCGGCGCAACCTATGATGCCTTCCAGGACTGGCTCTCCGGCCCGGTCGCGGCGATCCTGATGCTGCTCTTTGTCGGCGCCATGTTTTATCACCTCAAGCTCGGCCTGCAGACGGTGATCGAGGATTACGTCCATAACAAGGCGGTCAAATGGACCTTTATGGTCACGATCACGCTGGGCTGCCTGATCGGTGCCGTGGCGGCGATCTATTCGACCATCGCTGTGGCGTTCGGAGGCTAAAACGGTATGAGCACCGCCTACCCCATTACCGAACATAGTTACGATGTGGTTGTCGTCGGTGCCGGCGGCGCCGGCCTGCGTGCGACGTTCGGCCTGGCCGAGCTCGGCCTGAAAACGGCGTGCGTTACCAAGTTGTTCCCAACCCGCAGCCACACCGTGGCGGCGCAAGGCGGCATCTCGGCGGCGCTCGGCAATATGGGCAAGGACGATTGGCGCTGGCATATGTACGACACGGTCAAGGGCTCTGACTGGCTCGGCGACCAGGACGCCATCGAATATATGTGCAAGGAAGCGCCCCAGGCGGTGGTCGAACTTGAGCATTACGGCGTGCCGTTCTCGCGCACCGAAGAGGGCCGCATCTATCAGCGCGCCTTCGGCGGCATGACGACCAATTACGGCGAGGGCATCGCGCTGCGCACTTGCGCCGCCGCCGACCGCACCGGCCACGCCATCCTGCACACGCTTTATCAGCAGTCGCTGCGCCACAAAGCCGAATTCTTTATCGAGTATTTCGCCCTCGATCTGGTGATGGATTTGGACGGCACGTGCCGTGGCATGCTGGCCTGGAATCTTGACGATGGCAGCTTGCACCTGTTCCGCGCGCAAATGGTCATCCTGGCCACCGGCGGCTATGGCCGCAGTTATTTCTCCTGCACCTCGGCCCATACCTGCACCGGTGACGGCAATGCCATGGTGCTGCGCGCCGGTCTGCCGTTGCAGGATATGGAATTCATCCAGTTCCACCCGACCGGCGTTTACGGCGCCGGCATGCTGATCACCGAAGGCACACGCGGCGAAGGCGGCTATCTGGTGAATTCGGAAGGCGAGCGCTTCATGGAGCGCTACGCCCCCTCGGCCAAGGACCTTGCCTCGCGCGATGTCGTCAGTCGCTCGATGACGCTCGAAATTCGCGAAGGCCGGGGCGTCGGCCCGCTCAAGGATCATATCCACTTGAAGCTCGACCATCTCGGCGCCGAGGTATTGCACCAGCGCTTGCCCGGCATCACCGAGACCGCGATGGTGTTCGCCGGTGTCGACGCCACCAAGGAGCCGATCCCGGTGATCCCGACGGTGCATTACAATATGGGCGGTATCCCGACCAATTATCACGGCGAGGTGGTAACACTTAAAAATGGCGATGCGGACAGTATCGTCCACGGCCTGATGGCGGTCGGCGAAGCGGCCTGCGTTTCGGTGCATGGTGCCAACCGCCTCGGCTCCAACTCGCTCTTGGATCTGGTGGTGTTCGGGCGCGCCGCCGCCGAGCAATGCGCCAAAGTGGTTGAGGCCGGCGCGGCACAGGCGCCGCTCGCCGAGGGCGCATTGGAAAAATGCCTCGACTGGTTCGATCATCTGCGCCACGCCGATGGCGCGGCAGGCTCCGCAGAAATTCGCCTCGATATGCAGCGCACCATGCAAAACCATGCCGGCGTGTTCCGCACCGGCGAAATTATGGACGAGGGTCGCGGCAAGCTCGACACCATTTGGAAAACATTCCGCAGCGAAATCCGAATCAGCGACCGCTCCATGGTGTGGAACTCGGATTTGGTCGAGGCAATTGAGCTCGACAATTTGATGCGCCAATCCAGCGTGACGCTGTCCTCCGCCATCAACCGCAAGGAAAGCCGGGGCGGCCATGCGCGCGAGGACTTCCCGGACCGCGACGACGAAAACTGGATGAAGCACACGGCGGTCTGGCTCAATGAAGCGGGCGATGAGGTGACCTTGGATTATCGCCCGGTGCATATGCAGACGCTTACCAACGAAGTCGAAACCATCCCGCCCAAGAAGCGGGTGTACTGAACGGCCGGCTTGCCCGGAAACTGAAGAATTGAACGACCGACTTGCCCGGAAAATTGAAATACGCGCAGCACTTGCGAGGAATGAGATATGGCTGAATTCGCCCTGCCCAAGAATTCGAAGATCAAGAAGGGCAAACACCATGCGGCGCCTGCCGGCGCGGGTAAGACGCGCAAGTTTAAGATTTATCGCTACGACCCGGACACCGGCGACAATCCGCGCACCGACACGTTTGAGGTCGACACAGACGATTGCGGCACCATGGTGCTCGACGCGCTGATCAAGATCAAAGGTGATACGGATTCGTCGCTCACCTTCCGGCGCTCCTGCCGCGAGGGCATTTGCGGTTCCTGTGCGATGAATATCGACGGCACCAACACCCTGGCCTGCACCAAGCCGATCGACGAAGTGCGCGGCGAAGTGCGCATCTATCCGCTGCCGCACTTGCCGGTGATCAAGGATCTGGTGCCCGACATGTCGACCTTCTATGCGCAATACACCTCGATCGAACCCTGGCTGAAGACCGATTCGCCGCCGCCGGCAAACCGCGAACGCCTGCAAAGCCCGAAAGACCGGGAAAAGCTCGATGGGCTCTACGAATGTATTATGTGCGCCTGTTGCTCGACCGCATGCCCGAGCTATTGGTGGAACGGCGACCGCTATCTCGGCCCGGCGATCCTCCTCCAGGCCTATCGCTGGCTGGTCGACAGCCGCGATGAGTCGACCGGCGAGCGGCTCGACGATCTGGAAGACCCGTTCCGCCTCTACCGCTGCCACACCATCATGAACTGCACCCGCACCTGCCCAAAAAACCTCAATCCGGCCAAGGCCATCGGCGAGATCAAGAAAATGATGGTGGCGCGCCGTTAAGGTAAAGAAGGCAGCATCGCCGGATAGCTTGCGCCACCACCGCATTCGGCGTTAAAACCCGCGCCAACAGATCAGGAGTTCATTATGGCACGCAACAAGATTGCGCTTATCGGCGCGGGCAATATCGGTGGCACGCTGGCCCATCTGGCCGGGCTTAAAGAGCTCGGCGATGTGGTGTTGTTCGATATCGTCAAGGGCATCCCGCAGGGCAAGGCGCTCGACCTCATTCAGTCCTCGCCGGTGGAAGGTTTCGATTCGGCGCTCTCGGGCACCAACTCATACGCCGCGATCAAGGGTGCCGATGTGGTGATCGTTACCGCCGGCGTGCCGCGCAAACCGGGCATGAGCCGCGACGACCTCCTCGGCATCAATACCAGCGTGATGAACCAAGTTGGTGCCGGCATCAAAAAATATTGCCCGAACGCGTTTGTCATTTGTATCACCAATCCGCTCGACGCCATGGTGTGGGTGTTACGCAAAGCATGCGGCCTGCCGGCCAAGAAAGTCGTCGGCATGGCGGGCGTGCTCGATTCGGCGCGTTTTCGTTATTTCCTCGCCGAGGAAATGGGCGTCTCGGTGGAAGACGTCACTGCTTTTGTGCTCGGCGGGCACGGCGATACCATGGTGCCGCTGACACGCTATTCGACCGTGGCCGGTGTGCCGCTGCCCGATCTGGTCAAGATGGGCTGGCTCAAACAGAAGCGCCTCGATGAGATCGTTCAGCGCACGCGTGACGGCGGCGCCGAAATTGTCGACCTGTTAAAAACCGGCTCCGCATTCTACGCGCCGGCCTCGGCCGCGATCCAGATGGCCGAATCCTATCTCAAGGACAAAAAGCGCGTGCTGCCCTGCGCCGCCCAATTGAACGGCGAATATGGCGTGAAAGGCCTCTATGTTGGCGTGCCGGTGGTGATCGGCGCCGGCGGCGTCGAGCGCATTCTTGAAATCAAACTCGACAGAAGCGAAAAAGCCGCCTTCAACAAATCGGTGCGTTCGGTCGAAGGGTTGCTTGCGGCGATCAAGACGCTGAAGAAGAAATAGTGGCCCCATGAACATTCACGAACATCAGGCCAAAAGCCTGCTCGCCGAATACGGCGTGGCGGTAGCGCGCGGCACAGCCATTCTCGCTGCCGATGACGCGGCGGCGGCGGTGGCGGAACTGGGCAGCCCGGTTTGGGTGGTGAAGGCGCAAATTCATGCCGGCGGGCGCGGCAAAGCGGGCGGCGTCAAGCTGTGCAAAAGCGCCGAGGAAGCGACGGAAACCGCGCGCGGCATGTTCGGGAAGGTTCTGGTCACGCACCAGACCGGACCGGCCGGCAAGGAAGTGCACCGGGTCTATATCGAGGAAGGCTGCGATATCGCCAACGAGCTCTATGTCGGTGCGGTGATCGACCGGGATTCGGGCCGGGTCACCTTTATGGCCTCAAGCGAAGGCGGCGTCGAGATCGAGCAGGTTGCGGCAGACACACCGGAGAAAATCGTCACCGTCACCATCGATCCGGCGAGCGGCTGCCAGGGCTTTCATGCCCGCAAGCTGGCGTTTGGCCTTGGGCTCGAAGGAAAGTCCTTCAAGGCGGCGCTGAAACTTTTCCCCGCGCTTTACGATGCCATGCTCGGCAGCGATGCCTTAATGTTGGAGATCAACCCGCTGGTTGTCACGGTTGACGGCGATTTGCTGGCGCTCGACGCCAAGATGAATTTCGACGACAACGCGCTCTATCGCCATCCCGATATCGCCGCGCTCCGCGACGAAAGCGAGGAAGACCCGGCGGAACGCGAGGCAGCGAAACATGAGCTCAACTATATCAAGCTCGACGGCTCGATCGGCTGCATGGTGAACGGCGCCGGCCTCGCCATGGCGACCATGGACATCATCAAATTGAAGGGCAGCGCGCCGGCCAACTTCCTCGATGTCGGCGGCGGCGCGACACGCGAGCGGGTCACCGAAGCGTTTAAGCTCATTCTCTCCGACAGCAATGTCAAAGGGGTGCTGGTCAATATCTTCGGCGGCATCATGCGCTGCGACGTGATCGCCGAGGGCATCGTCGCGGCGGCGCGTGAGATCGGTATCACCGTGCCCCTGGTGGTGCGCCTGAAAGGCACCAATGTGGATCAGGGTAAGGCCATACTCGCCGAGAGCGGCTTCGATATTATCTTGGCCGATGATCTCGGCGATGCGGCAGAGAAAATTGTCGCCGCCGTAAACGAGGCAGGCTGATGGCGGTCTTAATCAACAAAGAGACGAAAGTCATCTGCCAGGGCTTCACTGGCGCGCAGGGCACCTTCCATTCCGAGCAGGCCATTGCCTATGGCACGCGCATGGTCGGCGGCGTGACGCCCGGCAAGGGTGGGGCTAAGCATCTCGGATTGCCGGTGTTCAACACGGTCGGCGACTGCATGGCGGCGACGGATGTCGATGCCAGCGTCATTTATGTCCCAGCACCCTTTGCCGCCGACGCCATTTTTGAAGCCATCGACGCCGAGGTACCGCTGATTGTCTGCATCACCGAAGGCATTCCGGTGCTCGACATGGTGCGCGTCAAGCGCGCGCTGATTGGCTCGAAGAGCCGCTTGATCGGCCCCAATTGCCCCGGCGTGATCACGCCGGAGGCTTGTAAAATCGGCATTATGCCGGGCCATATTCACCGCTCCGGCAGTGTTGGTATTGTCTCGCGCTCGGGGACGCTTACCTATGAAGCGGTGGCGCAGACCAGCGCCGTCGGTCTCGGCCAATCGACCTGTATCGGCATCGGCGGAGACCCGGTGAATGGGACGGACTTTATCGATTGTCTCGAGCTGTTTTTGGCCGACAGCCAAACCGAGGCGATTGTTATGATCGGCGAGATTGGCGGCACCGCGGAAGAAGACGCGGCGGTCTTTCTTGGTTCACATAATGTTAAGAAGCCTGTGGTTGGCTTCATCGCCGGATTGACCGCGCCACCGGGCCGCCGCATGGGCCATGCGGGCGCGATCATCTCGGGCGGCAAAGGCGGTGCCGGTGACAAGATCGAGGCAATGAAAAGCGCCGGCATTGCGGTTACGGAATCACCCGCAGCCATTGGCACCACAATGGTGGATTTGCTGAAAGGCTGATCTCACCCGGCCGTGAAAGCGGCGAATTGGCATGAGCAAACATACAGTCGACCATTCGTTTTTACACGGCTCCAACACGGCCTTCATAGAGGCGTTGTTCGAGAGCTATTCGCGCGACCCGAATTCGGTCGAACCGAGCTGGCGCAGCTATTTCGCCGACATGAACGGCGCCCCGGCAGCCGGCAAATCAAACGGCGTGGCCAAGGCCAAGCCGGCCACCGACGTGCCTGCCGCCACCGTGGATTCGATCCGTGCCCTGATGCTGATCCGTGCCTACCGCGTGCGCGGCCACCTGCTCGCCGAACTCGATCCGCTGGCGCGCGACGGCGGCAACAGCCACCCCGAACTGGATCCCTCCTTTTACGGCTTCACCGAAGCGGATTACGACCGGCCGATTTATGTCGACGGCGTGCTCGGCATGAAGTGGGCGACGCTCAGGGAAATGGTCTCGGTGGTGCGCGATACCTATTGCGGTCCGATCGGCGTCGAGTTCATGCACATCCAGGACCCGGCGCAAAAAGCCTGGATCCAGCAAGCCATGGAAGGCAGCCGCAACCGCCCCAACCTCAGCAAGGGCGACAAGCTCGAAATCCTGCGCCAGCTCGACGAGGCGGAAGGCTTCGAGCGCTTTCTCGATATTAAATATCCCGGCACCAAACGGTTCTCGCTGGAAGGCTCGGAAAGCGTCATCCCGGCGCTTGAGACGCTGATCGAAGGGGCGTGCGTCTGGGGCGTGCGCGATATTGTTATTGGCATGGCCCATCGTGGCCGCCTCAATGTGCTGACCAGCATCATGGGGAAATCCTACGCCGCCGTATTTTCGGAATTTCAGGGCGAAGCCGCCCACCCGGCGGATGTACAGGGCTCGGGCGACGTCAAATACCATCTCGGCGTTTCGGCCGACCGCGACCTGCCGGATGGCCAGCAAATCCACCTTTCGCTGACGCCCAACCCCTCCCACCTCGAGGCCGTCAATCCGGTGGTGCTCGGCAAGGTGCGCGCCAAACAAATGCAAATCGGCGACACCGACCGGGCGCGCGTGATGGGCATCCTCTTGCACGGCGATGCCGCCTTTGCCGGCCAGGGCATGGTGGCGGAAACCCTCGAGCTTTCCAATCTGCGCGGTTATCGCACCGGCGGCACCATCCATATCATCATCAACAATCAGATCGGCTTTACCACGAGCCCGAGTTTTGCCCGCTCTTCGCCCTATCCGTCGGACGCCGCCAAGATCATTCAAACGCCGATATTTCACGTCAATGGCGACGATCCGGAAGCCGTGGTGCATGTCTGCCGCATGGCCGCCGAATACCGCCAACGCTTTCACCGCGATATCGTCATCGATATTTTTTGCTATCGCCGCCATGGTCATAACGAGGGCGACGAGCCGGCC
>JAPYQV010000125.1 GCA_029937205.1 Alphaproteobacteria bacterium | reverse complement strand
TCCAATGAATCCGTCGAAACCCTGGGTGGCGACGAAATAGACGATGAAGCCCAGCGCCGGCTCCATGTCAGCCGTTCGCTACTGTCGCGGCGCTACAATATCCAGGAAGTGATCAAAAAACACCAGATCATGCTGATCCAGGTGGTCAAGGAGGAGCGCGGCAATAAGGGCGCGGCGCTTACCACCTATCTGTCCCTGGCCGGGCGCTATTGCGTTCTCATGCCGAACGCTGTGCGCGGCGGCGGCATCTCACGCAAGATCGTCAATGCCGATGACCGCAAGCGCCTCAAGACCATCACCAAGGAACTCCAAGTGCCGCCACGCATGGCGATGATCGTGCGTACCGCTGGTCTCGCCCGCACCCGGGCCGAGATCAAGCGTGATTTCGAATATCTCCTGCGCCAGTGGGAAGGTATTCGTGAGGCAACCCTGGAATCGAGCGCGCCCGTCCTGATCAATGAGGAAGCCAATTTGATTCGCCGTTCGATCCGCGATCTCTATTCGCGTGACATCGATCAAATATTAATCGAAGGCGATGATGGTTACCGCATCGCCAAAGATTTTATGCGCACGCTCATTCCGAGCCATAGCGCCAAGGTGCAGCCCTACCGGGATCGCATCCCGCTGTTCGCGCGCTACCAGATCGAAGGCCAGCTCGACGCCATGTATAGCCCACAGGTGCAATTGCGCTCGGGCGGCTATCTGGTGATCAACCCGACCGAAGCGCTGGTCTCCATCGATGTAAACTCGGGACGCGCGACGAAACAGCGGACAATCGAGGAAACCGCGCTCAAGACCAATCAGGAAGCGGCGGATGAAATCGCCCGGCAATTGCGCTTGCGCGACTTGGCCGGCCTGGTCGTCATCGATTTCATCGATATGGACGAGAGCCGCAACCAACGGAATGTCGAGCGGCGCTTCAAAGAGGCTATGCGCAATGACCGTGCGCGCATTCAAATCGGCCGCATCAGCCCATTTGGCCTGTTGGAACTGTCGCGCCAACGGATGCGCCCGAGCCTGCTCGAAACGGCAACGGATGTTTGCGTCGCATGTTCCGGCACCGGCACGGTACGGGCCACGTCTTCTTCGGCCGTGCATGTCTTGAGAGCGATCGAGGAGGAAGGCTTACGGGAACGCAGCGCGGAAATCCGCGTCTCTGTGCCGGGCCAAATCGCGCTTTATATTCTCAATAAAAAACGCCAGGCGCTGAGCGAGATTGAATCGCTCTACAACATGACCGTCGAATTCAATGATGATTCCAGCCTCATTCCGCCGATGTACACGATCGAAACCCTGAGCGCCCGGGAGGGTGGGTCGTCCGAGGCGGCGCTGGAGATCGCCCGTGTTGCGGAGGCTGAAAACGCCGATCGCGAGGTGCCTGCTGCCGAGGCCGACAATGAAGAACAGCCGCGGCGCCGGCGCAGGCGGCGCAAACCACGCGGCGCACGAAACGAAGAGGGCCGCGAAAGCGCCGGAGCGGCGGCCAGCAAGGAAGCGGATAGCGACAGCTCTGAAACGGGCGACCAAGCTTCCGCGCCTGGTACAGCGCCAGCCGAAGAAGGTGAAGAAGGCACGCGTAGCAAACGCCGCCGCCGCGGACGGCGTGGTGGCAAGCGGCGCAATTCGCGCAATCGCGAGGCGGCGGAGGGGACCAGCCCCGACGCGCCAGACTCTGTGGGGGCTGTGGCTGCGCCGGAATCCCCGGAATCCCAGGAATCCGAAACCGAATCAAGCGAGACAGTTGCGGATTCGGCGCCTCCTGAGGGTACCGACGCCGCTCAGCAAGACAGCGCTGAAGCAGAGCAGAAGCCCAAACGGCGAAGCCGCCGCAGCCCAAGACGCAAACCGAAAAAAGCGGCGGATGCGGACAGCAATGCCGCGTCCGGTGACACGACTGCAGCAGCCGGGAACGAACCCGCCGCACCGGCAAGCGCTGACGCCAATTCCCCTGCCGGAGAGAATAAATCCACAGCAGATACCCCTGTGGACACCCCTGCCCCGCCTGCTCCGATTGCTCCGATTGCTGCGGAGAGTGTTAGTAATGAAGCGCCCACCGGCGGTGAAAAGGCGAAGGACGGTGAAGCTGGCGGGGCCTCAGAAGAATCCGGCGAGCCGGCGCCGCGCCGCGCCGGATGGTGGCAGCGCGTTCTGTCGTAGACGCCCGCGCCTTACTTTGGTTGTAGCCAGCCGATAAGGGCGGCGGCGGCGCGTTCAACGGTCGCGCCGTCGGCGGCGAAGGAAAAGCGCACATAATGGTTGCCGCGCTTGGTATCAAAATCGATGCCAGGCGTTGCCGCCACGCCCGTGGCCTTCAGCATTTCGCGGCAGAAATTTTCCGAATCATTGGTTAGCTGGGTGACGTCGGCGTAGACATAAAAGGCACCATCACAGGGCGCGAGATCGCCAAACCCGGCTTCGGGCAAGGCGCGTTGCAATATTTCGCGATTCTTGGCATAGCGCGCGACGTTGCGGTCGAGCTCTTCGCGGCAATCGAACGCGGCAATCGCGGCATGCTGGGCCAGCGTCGGCGGCGATATGAACATATTCTGTGCCAGGCGCTCGATCGGCCGGACGAGATCCGGCGGGACGATAATCCAGCCAAGGCGCCAGCCCGTCATGGCGAAATATTTTGAGAAGCCATTGGCGATAATCGCGCTGTTACTATAGGCGAGCACCGTCTCCGCCGGCTCGCCGTAGGTGATGCCATGATAGATTTCATCGGAAATGATGCGAATGCCCTGATCGTCGCAATAGTTTGCCAGCGCTTCAAATTCGGCCCGCGGAATCATCGTTCCGGTTGGATTGGACGGGCTGGCGACGATCAAGCCGTGAACCGGCTCGTCCACTTGCTTGAGCAAATCGACCGTTGGCTGAAATCGGGTTTCGGGGCCGGCGGGCAAGCCAACGACTTCCAAACCGAGCGCGCTCAGGGTATTGCGATAGGCCGGGTAGCTCGGCTCCGCCATGGCGATGCGGTCGCCGACATCGAAGGCCGCGAGAAAGGCCAGCAACAGGCCGCCTGAGGAGCCCATGGTGACGGCGATCTGATTGGGCGCCACCGTTTGGCCATAATAATCCTGGTAATGCCGGGCGATGCGGGCGCGCAGAACCGGGTCGCCTTCCGATTCGGTATAACCGAGCTGGCAGTTGTCGAGGGCCGCGTGGGCTGCCTGGAGAACCTTGGCCGGCGCGCCGCTGCCGGGCTCACCCGCTTCCATGTGCATGATGGTAGCGCCGTCATCCGCCATCTCATTCGCCGATTTGAGAATTTCCATGGCGTAAAACGGCGCTATATCGGAGCGCTTGGAGACATTCATCTAACCGGAATCCTGATTACAGTTCGCCGCCGCTGGCGAGGCCATAACCGCGGCGATCGGTTTCGAACATGCAGGTTTCCGGGGTGCGCGGCAAGCCGCCCGGACAATGGATGGCATTAACGCGGCCAATTTCCCGGACATCGAACACATCATGTTGGTGCCTGTTCAGACTCTCGCGTATGGCTGCACTTATTTCCGGCTCGACAAAGACGGCGTTGGGTAGGCCGCCATGGTGAAGTCGGGGCGCCCGGATCGCATCGCGCAGTGGCATCTCCTCGAGCAATGCGCCGCGCATGACGCTTGCCAAGGCCGTCGGCGCCGCGGCACCGCCGGTGGATGCGCCGGCAAAGAACACCTGGCTGGTGTTGTGATTGGCGAGAATGATCGGCGCCAAAGAGACCGTCGCATTGCCGGATTGCGCCGGCGCCGCAGCGAGCAGGATGCCGGTGCCCGGCACAATACGTCCGGTACCGAAGAGGTTATTCATGGTCACGGCGCAGGAAACCGCAAGGCCACGCTGATCAACCGTCACGAAGCTGGTTGCTGCCGGGTTTTCCAGTCGCCGTTGCGCCGCCGGAGAGAGCGCTTCCGGCGCGGTTGCTCGGCTTGTTGAGTAGGACGCCATGCTCGATTGCAAGCGCGCCATATCGAAGCCTGCTGCCGTGCCGCCGTCGAGCCAATTTTGTCGGTCGGCGAATGCCCGCTTGGTAATTTCCGCAAGCAGATGCGCCCGTTCCTCATCCGCAGTGTCGAGAAACCGTTCATCTTCAGCCAGCAGGGCAAAAATTGCTCCCGCCGTAAGTCCGCCGGCCACCGGTGGCGGCGCGGTGTGCAATGTGTGATGACCGAAAGGAATGCTGACACTGTCCTTCCATACCGGGCTGTAGGCGCGCAGTTCCACCTTGGTCAAAGCGCCCTGCGCACTTGAAATTCCCGCGACCAACTGTTTAGCGGTCGATCCGGCGTAGAAATCCCCAGCGCCGCGGACGCGCAATTGCGACAATACCGCGCCCAATTCCAACTGGCGAACCAGGTCTCCCTCGGAAATCGGCACGCCGGCACCAGTCAGGAAAATCTTGCGCAATTCGGGGTCGGTGAAAAGGGCCGGCCCGGCCAAGCGCAAATCATGCGCCAGAGCGCGCGAGATCTGATGCCCGAAACGAGCGAACCCCTCCGCCGGCGACAGCAATTGCGACCATTTCAGTTGGCCGTAGCGCGCCTGTAAGGCATACATGCCGCGCACGTTCCCGGGAACGGCGTTGGGGCGGTTGATCGAGTCGTTCAGGCCGGCGGCCGGCGGCGCAAAAAATTCTATGATTTCCGTGCTGTCGCCATCATCTTCGTCGGGTTTGAAAACAAGGCAAAGACCGCCACCGCCCAGGCTGGCGGTCGAGGGATAGGTCACGGCCAGGGTGAAGTATAATGCCACAGCGGCGTCCGCGGCATTCCCACCGGCCGCCAGAACATCGCGCGCCACCAACGCGGCACGCGGCTCATCGGCCACGGCGCCGCCGAAATAGCGCGATTCTTCAAACATGGTAAAATCTGGTAAAGTCTGGACAACTTCACAACCGCCCAGGACTATCAGCGCCGCCGCCGAAAGGACGGCACGCCGGTGCCAGCGGGAGATTCGCTTGGTAAACGAATGGGCCCTAAGGGAAAATATTTTATCTATGTTCCATGCGCGCGCGGTCGGCTTCGTCATCGCAATTCTTGTTTCTGTGTTGGTGGTTGCACCGCCCGTAGCGGCAAAAGGATTATCGCTAATCCGCGATACGGAGATTGAAAATACCATCCACGGCTATGCGGCGCCACTATTCACGGCAGCCGGACTGGATGCAAACGCCGTAAATATACATATTGTCGACGATTCGAGCCTCAATGCGTTCGTTGCCGGCGGCATGAATCTCTTCGTCAATACCGGCCTGTTGATGGCAAGCGATAATCCAGATCAAATTATCGGCGTTTTTGCCCATGAAACCGGCCATATCGCGGGCGGGCATCTTGCGCGCACCCGCGAGGCCGTCGAAAACGCCACGGCCGAGGCCATATTGGCTTATATCCTGGGCGCCGCAGCGATTTTAGCCGGCGGTGGCCAGGCTGGCGGTGCCATCATCGGCAGCGGCAGCGCGATCGCGCAACAGTCGCTTATTCGCTACAGCCGGTCGCAAGAGCAGTCCGCGGACCAAGCGGCGGTGGGCTACCTCGAAAGCATTGGGCGTTCGGCCAGAGGCATGCTGGAGACGTTTTATAAGCTCGAGGATCAGGAACTGCTGGTGCCCGAGCGCCAGGATCCCTATCTGCGTTCGCATCCGCTCACTCGTGACCGGATTCGATTCGTGCAGAATTTTATCGAGTCGTCCGAATATTCCACCACCGTATCGGGTGAAGACGAGCTTAAAGCGCATAGCCGAATGGTGGCCAAACTCTATGCATTTTTGAATTCGCCCGGCAAAACGTTCAGAACCTACCGTACCACCGACACCAGCGTGCCGGCCCGCTATGCGTGCGCAATCGCGTATCATCATGTGCCCGACATTGAGGCGGCAATCCACGAGATTGATGCTCTCTTAAGGGAATTTCCCGATGACCCCTGGTTTCACGAATTAAAAGGGCAAATTTTATTTGAAAACGGCCATGTCGCGCTTTCCGTTGCTCCTTATGAGCGGGCTGTCAGTTTGCGCCCCGATGCGCCGCTTCTTCGCCTCGGATTGGCGCGCGCACAAATCGAAATTAACGATCCGGAATTCACCAAGAAAGCCATAGATAACCTGATCGTCGCCGCCCGGGCGGAACCGAACCATCCCTCCCATTGGCATTTCCTGGGGATTGCCTACGGACGGAACGGGCAACTCGCGCAGTCTTCCTTGGCTTTGGCCGAAGCGTCAATCTTGCGTAATGAATTCGTCGAAGCGAAATATCACGCCGAAAAAGCGAAACGGGGTCTGGATAAAGGGTCGCCGGCATATTTGCGCGCCGAAGATATCAGTATGGCTGCAAGTCACGGTAGGCGCTGATTGGCTTACAAACTGAATACTAAAAAACAGGCATCTCATGCCGGTCTGACAAAGGAAAGTTGGCGCCGTCCAACATTTGTCCAGCTAATTTTGGAACCAAAATGTAACACGTAATTTTGAATTACGCAACGTATTACGTTTCAGTAATTCAGTATTATATTGTTTAATAACAGAATCTTATATTGAATTATTAATGTTACACATAAAGTAATGTCAGACAATAATTTGGATTTATGAATTACCGAGACATTTCTGGATGTGCAAAGGCAGTTCGCAAATCGTTCTGTAAGACAAACTCAAATTAACCGAATATTGAGTTAACGGTGTCAACTTATTGAAAAGATGACATTTTAGATCAATCCTGCGAGTGGCGATGACGGATCAGCGTACTGTTTTTTCGCCATTCGGCCTGCCAAATAGGCCAATCTACCCGCCTCGACCGCGAGGCGCATGGCATGGGCCATGGCGATTGGGTCCTTGGCTTCGGCGATGGCGGTATTCATCAAGACACCGTCGCAGCCCAGTTCCATGGCGATTGCCGCGTCCGATGCCGTACCGACACCGGCATCGACCAAAACCGGCACCGAGCTGTTTTCGATGATAATGCGTAGATTTACCGGATTTTGCACGCCAAGACCGGAGCCGATCGGCGCCGCCAAGGGCATGATGGATACCGCGCCTAAATCCTCCAGTTTTTTGGCCATGATGGGATCGTCGCTGCAATAGACCATGACGTCGAAATCTTCTTTCACCAGCAATTCCGTGGCACTCAAGGTTTCGATCATGTTCGGATAAAGCGTGGTTTTATCGCCTAAAACTTCCAGCTTCACCAACTTCCAGCCGCCAGCTTCACGTGCCAGACGCAACGTACGCACCGCATCCTCGGCGTTAAAACAGCCGGCGGTATTGGGCAGATAAGTGAATTTCTTGGGATCGAGATAATCGACCAGCATGGGTTCGTTCGGGTTGCTCACATTGACGCGCCGGACAGCTACCGTAACGATTTCTGCCCCGGACGCCTCCGCCGCACGGGCGGTTTCAGGAAAATCGCGATATTTTCCGGTTCCGATAATGAGGCGTGAATTAAATTTCCGCCCCGCCACTTCCCAGCCCTGCCC
>JAPYQV010000124.1 GCA_029937205.1 Alphaproteobacteria bacterium | reverse complement strand
CGCCCATCTTGGCGGCGCGCTCCAGCAATCTGGAATGCAGATAGAACACATCGCCCGGATAGGCTTCGCGGCCCGGCGGGCGGCGCAGCAACAAGGACATCTGCCGGTAGGCAACGGCCTGCTTGGAGAGATCGTCATAAACGATCACCGCGTGCATACCATTGTCGCGGAAAAACTCGCCCATGGTGCAGCCTGTGTAAGGCGCTAAAAACTGCAGCGGAGCGGCTTCCGAGGCAGTGGCCGATACAATAATTGTATATTCCAGCGCGCCGTTTTCCTCCAAGGTCTTCACCACCTGGGCGACGGTGGAGCGCTTCTGCCCGATCGCCACATAAATGCAATAAAGCTTCTTCGATTCGTCGCCGCTGGCGTTGACTTCCTTCTGATTGATGATCGTATCGATGGCTATGGCGGTCTTGCCAGTCTGCCGATCGCCAATGATCAGTTCGCGTTGGCCACGCCCGATCGGCACCAGCGCATCGAGCGCCTTCAGGCCGGTCTGCACTGGCTCGCTCACCGATTGGCGCGGGATGATGCCTGGCGCCTTGACCTCAATGCGTTTCATTTCGGAAGATTCGATCGGCCCTTTGCCGTCGATCGGGTTGCCCAGCGCATCGACCACGCGGCCCAACAGGCCCTTGCCGACCGGCACCTCGACGATGGTGCCGGTCCGTTTGACCGTATCGCCTTCCTTGATCGCCCTATCTTCGCCGAAAATCACGACGCCGACATTGTCGGTCTCGAGATTAAGCGCCATGCCACGGATATTGCCGGGAAATTCAACCATCTCACCGGCCTGAACGTTGTCCAGCCCGTAAACGCGGGCAACACCGTCACCCACCGAGAGCACTTGCCCAACCTCGGCGACATCCGCCTCGGTACCAAAGTTGGCGATTTGCTCCTTGAGGATTGCCGATACTTCGGCGGCGCCAATGTCCATTCTCAAATCCCTTTCATGGCGAGCTCAAGATTCTGCAGCTTCGTCCGTAATGAATTATCGATCATGCGGGACCCGACCTTGACGATCAGCCCGCCGATTAAACTTGGGTCGATCTTGGTTTCCAAGGCGACGTCCCGGCCCACAATTTTCTTGAGCGCTTCTTTCACAGCGTCCAAATGTGCCGGCTTTAATTCGTTCGCCGAAGTGACTTCGGCGGAAACTTCACCGCGATGTTCGGCGAGCAAAGTCTGGAACGCCTCAATCGTGCTTTCGAGCGCGAAAAGGCGGCGGTTCTTGGCCATCAGGCCGACCAGGTTGGCCACCAGGCCCGACATGCCGGCCCGCGAAATGATTGCGGCCATGGCTGCGCCCTGGTCGGCGCGCGAGACGATGGGGCTACGCACGAGGCGCGACAGATCGGCGCTGTCACGCATCAAGCTGCGCAAATCTTCCAACTCTGCGGCCAATTGATCGACTTGATCATGCTCGAGCGCAAGATCAAAAAACGCCGTCGCATAACGCTTGGCGAGGTCGCTCTGGCCTGTGGATTGGGCTGCCACTGAATTTTGTTCCCTTGGGTCCACCGTCTTTTCTCTGGCGGCGGTACTTTGTGTCTTTGTCTGTTGAAATGGCCGTCAAACAGCGCTTCCGACCGGTCACCCCGTCCGAAAAGCAGGGGATAAGTAACATAGAGTTTAGGGTCACGCAACTGACTCCGAAAGTCTAGTTTATCCTAATAATTACAATATGTTAGACCTAGAGAAAGCTATATGGATCAACGTCTACCCGAAGCGTTACCCGGGAAGGTGGGTCGAGCTCGTCAAGCCAGGCGCGCAGCCATGGCTGGGGCAGAACGGCGCGCGCGCATTTGATCAGCAGGCGGTAGCGATAGCGCCCGCGCAGCAATGCCAAGGGCGCTGGTGCCGGGCCGAGAATATCGATACCGCTATCGCGAGGCAGGGAATTGCGGGCCAATCGGGCGAGCGCGCGGGCGGTGTCGGCCACGCTTGCTTCATGGCGCCCTGAGAGAATCACAGCCGCGAGCCGACCCGCCGGCGGTTGGCCATGTTGCTCACGCGCTTCCGCTTCGCGCGTGAGGAACGCCTCGCGTTCGCCCGAGCACAGCGCTGCCATGACCGGGTGTTCCGGCATATAGGTTTGCAACAGCACCCGTCCGGCGAGCTGCGCCCGTCCGGCCCGGCCGGCGACCTGATGGAGAAGTTGGTAGGTGCGCTCCGCGGCACGCAGATCGCCGCCGGCCAGGCCAAGATCGGCGTCGATCACGCCGACCAGTGTCAGAAGGGGGAAATGGTGGCCCTTGGCGATGATCTGGGTGCCGATCAGAAGGTCGATCTCGTGCTTCTCGATGCGCCCGATAAAACCAGCCGCTTCGTCCGGCCCGGCGATGGTGTCGCTGGTGACGATTTCGCTGCGTGCATTGGGGAACAAAGCCGCCGCTTCCTCGGCCACCCGTTCGACGCCCGGCCCGCAGGCGGCGAGCTTGCCCTCGACCTTACATTTCGGGCAGGCCTCGGGCGGGCGCTGGTAATAGCCACAATGGTGGCAATTGAGGGTGTCGGAAAAACGGTGCGCCACCAGCCAGGCGGTGCAGTTGGGGCATTGCAGCCTGTGACCGCAGGCGCGGCACAGCGTCAGTGGTGCATAGCCGCGCCGATTTAGGAACAGCACGGCCTGTTGTCCGGCGGCGAAGCAGTCCTCCAGCGCGGCGCGGAGCGGCGGCGATATCCAGGCACCGCGCGGCGGTGGTTCGTCGCGCATATCCACCACTTCGATGTGCGGTAACTGTGCGCCACCATGACGATCGGGCAGGTCGAGGCTTTGGTAGCGCCCGGCGCGCACATTGGCCAAGGTTTCCAGGGACGGCGTGGCTGAGCTCAGTACCAGCGAGCAGGATTCCAGGCGGGCGCGCATCACCGCCATGTCGCGGGCGTGATAAATTACCCCGTCTTCCTGCTTGAAGGCGCTGTCATGCTCTTCGTCGACCACGATCAGGCCAAGCTCGGCAAACGGTAGCCACAGGGCCGAGCGTGCGCCGACAACGATGCGCGCCGCACCACTGGCCACCGCGCGCCAGGTTTCGCGCCGCGCACGTTGGCCAAGCTCCGAATGCCAGATGCATGGCGCGCTACCGAAGCGCGCGCGGAAGCGTTCCAGCCATTGGGTCGAGAGGGCGATTTCCGGCAGCATCACCAGAACCTGGCGCCCGGCCTCGAGGGCCGCCGCCACCGCCTCAAAATAAACTTCCGTCTTGCCCGAGCCGGTCACGCCGTCCAAGAGGGTGACGCTGAAGGTGGCGTCCGTCACGCTTTCCCTAAGCGCTGCCGCAGCGCTGCTCTGGTCGGACGAAAGGGTGGCGCGTGGCTGGCGCCAATCCGGCGTTTCGGGTGCCAGCTCGGCGGGGAGTGATATCTGCCTGAGTGCGCCGCTCTCGGCCAAGCCTTTTACCACGCCGGTGCTGACGGCAGCCTCGCGCGCCAACTCGGTGGCGCCCTGGGGCAGGCCGTCGGCGAGCAACTTGAGCACCCGGCGGCGCGCCGGCGTGAGGCGCTCTGGTTCATTCCCGGTGCTGAGAAAAGCGACGCGCATCTTGGCCGGCTCGAGCGCCGCCGGCACGCTCATGGCCATGCGCAGCACCGCGCCGCGCTTGGCTAGGGTGTATTCCGCCACCCAATCGACCAGCTTGCGCACGGATTCGGGCAGCGGTGGCACGGGCAATACCGCGATGATTTCCTTCAGGCGTCCGCGCGCCACGCCACCGTCTGCCTCGGCGTCGCCGGCGCCCCACACCACGCCGGTCACTTCGCGGCTGCCGAGCGGCACGCGCACAAAGGTACCTTCGGGCACGATTTCCCCGTCCGGAACGAGATAGTCATAGGCGGTGTTGAGCCCGAGCGGCAGCAATACCGCGATGCGTGCCGCGTCATCGCCGCGCAACTTGTCATCGCCGCGCACCATGTTATCGCCGCGCGGCGGGGGGGTTAAAGTGGCGTCGTTGCCTGCCATCCGATAAAATGTGCCAACGACTCGCCGCCGCCTCAAGTCGGATCGTTGCACCGGCGCCGATCCAACACCAAATAGGGGCATGGTGAGACCATTCAAAATAAGGTAGCAGAGTATGAAATTCTTCGTCGACACGGCGGAAATCGGAGAAATAGAGGACTTGGCGGCGACCGGGCTGCTCGACGGCGTAACCACCAACCCCTCGCTCATTCACAAATCAGGCGGCGATTTTATCGAGACGATAAAGCGTATATGCGAGATCGTGCCGGGGCCGGTGAGCGCGGAAGTGACCGCCACCGACGCCGACTCGATGATCGAAGAGGGCCGGCGGCTGGCCGGCATTGCGCCCAATATTGCGGTCAAGGTGCCACTTACCTGGGATGGCCTCAAAGCCTGCAGGAGTCTCAGCCGGGCCGGCAATATGGTCAATGTGACGCTTTGTTTTTCGGCGGCGCAGGCATTGCTGGCGGCAAAAGCGGGGGCGACCTTCATCTCGCCTTTTGTTGGACGGCTCGACGATATCGGCCAGGACGGCATGCTCCTGATCGAGGAGATCATCACCATCTACGGCAACTATCCCAATACGCTGAACACCGAAGTGCTGGTCGCCTCGATCCGTGATCCGATACATTTGGTGGAAGCCGCCAAGCTTGGCGCCGATGTCGCCACCTTGCCGCCGCAGATATTGCGCAAACTGGCGCAGCATCCGCTGACGGATAAGGGACTGGCCGCCTTTCTCGCCGATTGGGAAAAGACCGGACAGACGATCATTTAATATAAGGAGCGCGTCATTTCTGCCGAGGCTTCGCACAACCCGACTTTGGCGAAGGAAATTGCCGGCATTAATGTATTGGCACGGGCGGAGGTTATTGCCGCGGTCGAATCGTGGCACAGATGGCTGGCCCACGAGCGCCGCGCTTCGGTGAATACGGTCAGCGCCTATTTGCGCGACCTGTCCGCTTTTTTCGCTTTTCTGACGGCGCATTTAGGTGGCCCGGCCAGTCTGGCCGATCTGGAAAACCTGCGCGCCGCCGATTTTCGCAGCTATTTGGCGCGCCGTGCCGCCGAGGACCGTGCCAAAACCTCGACCGCCCGTGCGGTCTCGGTCCTGCGCGGGTTTTTCCGCCATCTCGAGCGTAAGGAATTGGTGCTGAACGGCGCCGGTGCCTCGCTGCGCAGCCCGCGCCTGCCGCGTGCCGTGCCGCGCCCCTTGAGCCAGGAACAGGCGAGTAAAGTCATGGCGGCGGCGCGTGACGGCGCCGCCAGCACCAGCCCCGAGCCGTGGATCGCCAAGCGCGATGCCGCTGTGCTGCTGCTGCTTTATGGCTGTGGTCTTCGCATCGGCGAAGCGCTCGGCCTCAATGGGCGTGACGCCAGCGGCGCCGACGTATTGCTGGTGCATGGCAAGGGCGGCAAGGAGCGCGGCGTGCCGGTGCTGCCCCTGGTCAACCAGGCGATTGCCGATTACCGCGCCGCCTGTCCGCACGAATTGACGCCGGGCGGAGCGCTCTTCGTCGGCGTGCGCGGCGGACGCCTGGGCGCGCGCGCGATCCAGGCCGGCATGGCGCATCTCCGATCCGCCCTCGGCTTGCCGCCGAGCGCCACACCACATGCTCTGCGCCACAGTTTCGCCACGCATCTTCTGGCCGATGGTGGTGACCTTCGCAGCATCCAGGAACTGCTCGGCCACGCCAGCTTGACCACCACGCAACGCTATACAGAGGTCGACGAAGCCAGCCTGATGGCCGCCTACAACGCGGCGCATCCGAGGGCGCGGGGCTAAATTCTGGCTAGTTGAAAACAGCCGATGATGGCCCTAAGCGGTCATTTGGAAGCACATGTTTTAACAGCCAGCACCTCATGCTTATCCTCCAAAGGATGACTAAATAGCCTGGGCCGCTGCAAAATCAAAGTCGCTGCGAAAATGAGGAGTAACCCGGAAATAATTGCGAGCGGCGGAACTTCCTGTCCAAGCACGATAGCGATCAAAATGACCAGAGCTGGGTTGAGGTAGGTGTATGACATTACCTTCGTCGGACCAATAACGGTCGCACTCCATTGGAACACGAAGAATGTGACAAGGGTGGTAAATACGGAGAGGTAGGCGATGCCGCCATATACCGTTATGGGGACGGCACTCCATTCAACTTCCAAGAGGCGTGGCGCAGACAATATGAGCAACCACACGGCACCAGAGACAAGCGTCCAGAACGTCATTTGACCCATTGGTTCACCGCGGTGAAAATATTTGACGAGCGGCCCATAAAATCCCATTGCGATGGTGCCCATAAAGAATATGCCATCGCCCCATCCAAGGTTTAACGACAGCAGTGCCGCCGGGTCACCGCGAAAAATTACCCATACCGCACCAATGATGCCGGCCGGTAAGGCAATCTGGGATGCTTTGTTCAATCGTTCCTTCAACAGAAGCGCTGATACACCAGCGGTAATGACAGGCGTTAGGGCAAAAATAGTGGCGGTGTTTAAGGCGGAAGCGGTTTGCAATGCGGTGAACATTCCCCAGAAAAATCCAACGAGACACGCGCTCAGTATGCTGTATCGCGCCAGATCCTGAATGGAGGGCATGGCGATGCCGTAGCGCCACGCGACGAAGGGCGCAAATAAGAGAGCGGCCAACGCAAAGCGCAGGAACGTGAGCACCAAACTGTCCATTTCGTTGGTGATCGCAGCGCCTAGGGGGAACGAAGTGGCGACAAGACCGGTTGCCATTAACATAAGGAGGTGGCCGCGTCTGACCCGACCGGCTTTCGCTATTGTCGTTTCGTGACTCATTTTATTTTGCTCCCTTTCGTCATGCCAACTCAGTGTGGAAATACGCCGGCAAACGCGATCTCATCGACGGAGAGCCGTTGGCTGGGTTCTTCGCGGTCCTGAAGTTCTTGGGGGAGTACGGACCTATCGACGCGTTTGCCGATGGCAATGGCAATTTCGATACGATAACGCTCAGGCACCGTCAGTTTTTCGTGAGACCGATCGAAAAATATGCCCGCCATCGCGTGGGCTTGATAGCCCAGCGATGTCGCTTGAAGTGCAAGTTGGGCCCAAGCGGCACCGGCATCAAAGCTGTGCGTGCGTGATAATTTTTGCGGGCGTGTACCGTCACCGGGCATCACTGTGTCCGACAAGACGAACACCATCGCCGAAGCGTTCTGAGCCCAACTTGCGTTAAACGGATCAAGCAGATTCAGGTAATCTTGCCAATGGGCATCATCGCGATGGGAATACAAAAATCGCCAGGGTTGAACATTGAAGGCGGAAGGCGCCCAGCGGGCGGCCTCCAGAATTGTGAGCAGGTCAGATGCCGGCATCGACGTTGCTTCAAATGCTCTGGGTGACCAGCGGTCGGCAAAAATTTGTTCAATCGGATGATCTGGGGTTCTCTCGGTATTCATCAAAGTTGCCTTTACAGTTAGCGTTGCTTGATATATTCCTATAGTTGATAAATTGACGTAAGATAATTTGATATCAAATTACTTAATGCGGTAC
>JAPYQV010000123.1 GCA_029937205.1 Alphaproteobacteria bacterium | reverse complement strand
ATCTCACGCAGTAGGGAGCGAAAATCATTGGTTGAAGTTGTCTCATCGCGCAGATGGCTGAGTTTGTGCAGCACCAGCGGATGATCCACCACATGGAGATTGGGAAATTCCTCGGCAGCGCTCATAACCTGTCTCCTATGGGGCGAATTTCAACATGGAGAGGACTATAGGTCGCGCGCGTACAGGCGCCAATTGCTATTGGCGCAAAGCGATTATTTAATTGATGAAAAGGGAGGTATCTAGGCGCTGGCTGCGCTCGCGGCGCGGGCTCGGGCAATTTTGCGTTTCACCCGTTGCGCTTCCAGAGAGAGCCGCGAATTGGGCGTGTTCATCAGATAGGAATCGAGGCCGCCATGGTGCTCAACCGTGCGCATGGCCGACGTCGTCACGCGAAATCGCACGCTTTTTCCCAAGGCATCGCTCAACAGCGATTTGGACTGCAAATTGGGCAGAAACCGCCGCCTGGTCTTGTTATGGGCATGCGAGACATTATTGCCTGACTGCACGCCTTTGCCGGTAAGTTCGCAACGCCGCGACATGAGGTCTGCTCCGAGTGAATTAAGCTTGCTGTGGAGAGGCGCCTGTTTAAGCCCGATCACGCCGTGCGTCAAGCCCAACCAGGCGATTTCCGGCCTATTTGTCCCCGTCTTGCTGGCGGAAAGCGGCCAATATGGCAGTCGCCGCAGCCACCGGTGATTGACGGCCCGCCGCGACCTCATTTTCCAGGCGTTCGGACAGGGCGGTGACGCCGGCTTCATCTCGAAGAGCTGCCATCAGGCGCTCCTCAACTTCGCGCCACATCCAGGAAACCGCCTGAGACTGCCGCTTGGTGGCCAATTCGCCCGAACTCACCAGCGCATCATTGTGTTTCTCAATGGCGAGCCACACTTCCGCCAATCCGCTCTCTTCCATTGCCGAGCACGACAGAACCTGGGGCCGGGGACCCTTGCCATGGGCGCGTATCAAGGCCAAAGCCGAGCGGTAATCGGATTCTGTATGGCGCGCCAGGTCGCGTAAATCGCCATCCGCTTTGGTGACGATGATGAGATCGGCCAATTCCATGACGCCGCGCTTGATGCCCTGCAAATCGTCACCGCCACCGGGTTGCACCAAAAGCACAAACAGGTCCGCGAGGCCGGCCACTGCCGCTTCCGATTGCCCGACACCAACGGTCTCGATCAACACCACATCAAAGCCCGCCGCCTCGCAGGCCAGCATGGTTTCGCGCGTGCGCCGGGCCACGCCGCCGAGTGCGCCGGCTGCCGGCGACGGGCGGATAAACACGCTGGGCGCGCGGGCAAGCCGCTCCATGCGGGTTTTATCGCCGAGGATCGAGCCGCCGCTGAGTGCGCTCGACGGATCGACGGCAAGCACGGCGAGGCGCTTGCCTATCTCCGTCAGATGGAGCCCGAACGCCTCGATAAAGGTGGATTTGCCAACGCCGGGAGAGCCGGATATGCCGATCCGCACCGCGCCCCCGGTATGCGACAGCAAATTGCCAAGCAGCACCTGGGCTTGTGCCTGATGATCCTCGCGCGCCGATTCGATCAAAGTGATGGCGCGCGCCAAGGCACGACGGTCTCCCGACAGGATATCCCGGGCGCTCTCGGTGGCGCCGTTCTCGAGGCTGGATGGAACCTTCGTCATGTTGCCAATGCTCAAGTTTTCCTTGCGTCCGAAAGTGGCACGCGCGACAAACTTTCCATGACCTTGAGCGAAAAACAAATCCTAAGCCGCTTGAAAAAACTCGGACGGCCGGAGGGCATCGCCAAAATGGCGCATTTTGGCATCGATACGGAAAATGCCTTCGGTGTGACGGTTCCGGAGATACGCCGTCTGGCTAAGGAAATTGGCCGCGACCACACCCTGGCCCTTACCTTGTGGGACACCGGCGTATACGAAGCACGCATGCTCGCGTCGATGATCGAAGTACCGGCGCTTTTAGAGCGGACACAGGCCGATGCGTGGGCAGCTGAGATCACTTCCTGGTCATTGTGCGACCAGTGCTGTTCGGACCTGTTTCGAAAAACCGATTTTGCCCGTGACTTAGTGATGCAGTGGCGGCACCGCGAGGAAGAGTTCGTCAAGCGTGCCGCCTTCGCCATGATCGCCGTGCTCGCCGTGCACGACAAGAAAGCCGACGACAAAATATTCCTGGCGTGGCTGCCAGTGATCGAAGAAGGTGCCACCGACCCACGGAACTTCGTCAAAAAGGCGGTAAACTGGGCGCTTCGGCAAATCGGTAAGCGCAATCTCGCGCTCAATATTGCGGCCATCGAATGCGCCCGGCGCATCGGCGCTCAGAATTCGAAGCCGGCTCACTGGATCGCATCGAATGCGCTTAAGGAATTGACCAGCGAGTCGGTTCAAACCCGCATTAATAGAATGGCTTAATAGTCATTTTTTGTGAGGAAATCTCGCGGCAAACAAGCTATATCATTAATGAAGTAATTTTGCGTTTTAGGAAAAGCCATGTTGATCGACCCATTTGAGCGCCACGTCAGCTATTTGCGTGTCTCCGTCACCGACCGGTGCGATTTTCGCTGCGTCTATTGCATGTCGGAACATATGACATTTCTGCCCAAGGCCGAGCTTCTCAGCCTTGAGGAACTCGACCGCTTGTGCAGTGCCTTTATTTCTTTGGGTGTGAAGAAATTGCGCGTCAGCGGTGGCGAACCGCTGGTACGGCGCGGCATCATGACGCTTTTCAAGAGCCTCGGCCGTCATCTCGATTCTGGCGCCCTGGAGGAACTCACCCTTACCACCAACGGCAGCCAATTGGCGCGCTACGCCAACGAGCTGGTGGATTACGGCGTGCGCCGGGTCAATGTGTCTCTCGATACACTGGACGAAGCGAATTTTGTCGCCACCACCCGCTGGGGCAAATATGACAAAGTAATGGCGGGAATTGAGGCAGCGCAGGCCGCCGGGCTTCGGGTCAAGATCAACACGGTGGCGCTGAACGGCGTCAATGACGGCGAAATCGAAGACTTGGTGCGCTGGTGCGGCGAAAAAGACATGGACCTGACTTTCATCGAAACCATGCCCATGGGTGAGATTGATGGCGACAGGAGCGAACAATATTTGCCCCTCACTCAAGTTCGCGCGCGCATGGCCGAGACCTGGACACTCGACGAAAACGATTACGATAGCGGCGGACCGGCGCGTTATGTCACGTTGCGCGAAACCGGCCAGCGGGTCGGCTTCATCACGCCGCTGAGCCATAATTTTTGCGAATCCTGCAATCGCGTCCGCCTGACCTGCACCGGCACCTTATACATGTGCCTCGGCCAGGAAGATGCCGCCGATCTGCGCGCGCCATTGCGCGCCAGCGAAGATGACGCGGCCGTTATTGCTGCCATTCATGAGGCGATCACGCGCAAACCCAAGGGCCATGATTTTATTATCGACCGCAGCCATTTAGGACCTGCTGTCCAGCGTCATATGAGCGTTACCGGCGGTTGAACTCCTATTCCTCGGATTTTCTCGGTATTTTCTGACCTGCCGGCCTAAAACGGGCATGGCCGCTGCCAACATCACGAATATAATAAAACAAGGCGCCGCGGGAGCGCCCATGTGCCGGGAGAAATTATCACCATGAATGTCGAACGTTTCGCAGTCGTCGCCTCGCAATCGCCCAATGCACAACAGGCGCTGGCGGAAATCTCGTCGCGGCACAAGTTGTCCGAACCGGAGGACGCAGATGTGATTGTCGCCCTCGGCGGCGACGGATTCATGCTCGAAACCCAGCATCGCTATCTCAATCACGGCAAACCGATCTACGGCATGAACCGGGGATCGGTCGGCTTCCTGATGAACGAGTTCAACGCCGACGGCATATTGGAGCGCCTGGAGGTGGCACACCATTCGCAACTTCATCCGCTCCGCATGATCGCTGAAAACGCCTTTGGCGGACGCCAGGAGGCGCTCGCGATCAATGAGGTTTCACTTCTGCGCCAGACCCGCCAGGCGGCAAAAATTCAGGTCAGCGTCGATGGCGTCATGCGCGTGCCGGAATTGATTTGCGACGGTGTGCTGGTGGCAACTCCCGCCGGCAGCACCGCTTACAATCTCTCGGCGCACGGACCGATCATCCCGCTGGGCTCGAATATTCTCGCCTTGACGCCGATTAGCGCATTTCGGCCACGGCGCTGGCGCGGCGCTCTGCTGCCGCATGATGCAAAGGTCACCTTCGAGATCAGTGATCAGCAAAAGCGGCCGGTGAGTGCGGTCGCCGACTATACCGAGGTGCGCGACGTCGCTTCCGTCACCATTGAGATGGATCGCACCGTGGTCATTCACCTGCTGTTCGATCCGGAGCACAATCTGGAAGAACGCATTCTCAACGAACAATTCACGCCTTAGCATCGGACGTGCCAAGCTGATCCAAGTTCCTGACATCGCGCGCCATGAAAACGGCAATTTGGATGTTCCGTACGCGACCGCCATGGTGGGCAATGCGCCGGGTCCGACCGTTCTGATCAGTGCCCTGATCCACGGCAATGAATTGTGCGGCGCGGTGGCGCTCGATCAGCTCTTGTCTTCTTCCTTTACGCCCGACCGGGGCCGCCTCATTTTGGCCTTCGCCAATGTCGCCGCGTTTTCTCGCTTTGATTCGGCACACCCCTATTTGTCGCGCTTTGTTGATGAAGACATGAACCGGCTGTGGTCGCCGGATATATTGGATGGCCCGAAAAAAAGCGCTGAGCTGACACGCGCACGAGCCCTCCGCCCACTGGTGGAAGCGGCAGATTATCTCCTGGACCTGCATTCAACGTCGCTCCCGGCGCCCGCCATGGTGCTCTCTGGCGCCCACGGAAAGGGCAGAAATTTTGCCCGCAAGATGGGCTATCCAACTTATGTGGTGGCGGATAAGGGCCATCGCGCCGGTGTTCGGCTGCGCGATTTCGGCGAGTTCAATAATCCCGAAAGCGCCAAATGTGCCATGTTGGTTGAATGCGGCCAGCATTTTGACAATGACAGCCCGGCGGTGGCGATACAGACCATAATGGCCTTTCTACTGGCCTGCGGCATGGTCGACGAAGCGCCCGAGGACATCCCGCTCCTGCCGTGTCTCGGCCAGCAGCAATTTATCGAAATTAGCCACGCAGTTACGATACGCTCCGATCGTTTTGCCTTCAGCGGCGAATTTCAGTGCTTCGAGATAATCCCGAAAGCGGGAACTCAAATCGCCCAGGACGGAAGCCATAAGGTCCTGACACCTTATGATGATTGCGTGCTCGTTATGCCCGCCCGGCAACCGGTAAGAGGGCATACGGCGGTCCGCCTGGGTCGCTTTGTAGCGGAATGACGAGGGCACAAACGCCGGGCAAGTTTCCGATGACGCCCGCGCCGCCAGATAAACAGATATCACGCCGCGGATTTGCCGCCCGGCTGGCACTTGGGCTGGCCCTCGGTGCCCTCGGCGGCTATGTCTATTTCGTGCTCGGCTTACCCCTGCCGTGGATGTTGGGCGCCATGTCCGTGGTAACGGTGGCCGCTCTCTCGGGCGTGCCTGTGGCCACGTCGGCACGCTTTCGCAACGCCATGGTGGCGGTGCTCGGCGTGCTGCTCGGCTCGCAGTTCAACGCCGACATCTTCGACCGCATCGCCGATTGGTATGTCGGCCTGGCCGGTGTGGCGGCATCGAGTGGGCTGATGATTATGCTGTGCACGCTCTACTACCAGAAAATCGGCGGCTATGACCGTACATCGGCCTATTTTTCCTCGATCCCGGGCGGTCTCAGTGAAATGATGGTGCTGGGCGAAGCCATGGGCGGCGACGCCCGGCGAATATCCCTCTCGCACGGCGTCCGCATCCTCACCGCCGTGTTCCTCATCGCTTTCTATTTTCGCGTGTTCGAGGGTTACCAGCCGGTTGGCTTGGTGGGGTCCGAGGCCTCGATGCTGAGTTGGCGCGATGGCCTGATCCTGCTGGCGTGCGGCGCCCTTGGATGGCCGGGCGCCCGCCTGCTGCGCATTCCGGCGGCGCAACTCGTCGGCCCCCTGGCACTTAGTGCCGCAGCGCATCTCAGCGGCATCATCGGCGCCATGCCGCCCGGTGAGATCGTCGCCGCAGCTCAGGTCGCCCTTGGCGCCGCGATCGGTGCGCGCTTTGTCGGCGCGGGATTTAGGGAAATTTGGCGCATCATGGTGATATCGGTCGGCGCCGCCCTGATTATGGTTGCGGTGGCGGCGCTCTTCGCGCTGGTCCTGGGAGACATTTCCGGTTCTTCCAAGACGGCGCTCTTCCTCGCCCTGGCGCCCGGCGGACTGGCCGAGATGAGCATCATCGCGCTCTCCTTCGGCACCGCCGCCGCGTTCGTCTCGACCCACCATATCGTGCGGATCATTATTCTGGTGATTGTCGCGCCGGCGATATTCCGTTGGTTGCCGAAAGAGAAGCCGTAGCGCCGGGGTTCTATAAACCGCTGAACGACAGGCCGCGATAGATGACATCGGTCACGTTGTTGCCGATCCCTTCCAGATCGGCATCGGAACTCACTATATCCGAAAGCTGGCCATCAACGATAAGCGTCGCCAAGCCATGGAAAGTTGCCCAAGCGGCGACGAACAAGCGGTGCGGACTGGCGTCCGCGCCCTCCAAGCCGGGGCGCTGACACTTCGCGATGGCATCAGCAATAATCTGCGAAGCCTTGTCGGCAGCACCTTTCAAGCTGGGATGGGCGCTTTTATTCGAGACGTCCGGGCCGAACATGACACGGAAGTGCGATGGGTTGCTGGCGGCAAAGCGCACATAAGCCAAACCGATGGCGCGGAACTCCGCCAGCGCCAAGCCGTCGGCACCCTCACTCGCCATCTGCATTTCACTCTCGAGCGCGCGAAAACCCTCCTCGGCGACAGCTGCAAGAAGACCTTCCTTGCCAGCAAAGTGCCGATAGGGCGCGGCGGGAGACACACCGGCGAATCGAGCGACCGCGCGCAGCGACACACCGCCTGGGCCTTCTTTTTCAACCATTGCAAGAGCGGCATCGAGCAATGCCCGGCGTAAATTGCCATGGTGATAGGCACCCTTTTTCCGTGATTTCTTTTTTGGAGCCTTCGAAGAGCCTTTTTCTTTTAATTCAGCCATTGCTTCTACTGTTTTAGTTCCCATGTTCGATTTCAAGGCGAACACGCCTTAGGTCGATTGACCGTAAATTAACCTTTTCCGCAAACTCAATTTTAACGCTTGCACGCTATTCTGTGGCATCGATCTTAGCACGATTAACATTGTCGCTGATATGAAAGAGCAAGGTATGCCACCACATCATCGTCTGCTAACAGTATTTCTGTCCTCCCTAATCGCCGTATTTATCATTGCCGCCAGCGCTTTGCCGGCCGACGCGGAAACGCTTGTGGTTCAGATACGCGATATCCGCAACAGCGACGGCAAAATTCACGTCGCCCTCTACAATTCCGCCGAAAGTTTTCTGGTCGACGGGCAGGTCCTGGAATCGCAAATGCTCTCCGCACAAGAAGGTAT
>JAPYQV010000122.1 GCA_029937205.1 Alphaproteobacteria bacterium | reverse complement strand
GACCGCCGGTGGCGCGGCGCTGGGCTCTGCCGCACGCAACGCCGCGTGCAAGGTTTCGCTGGCGCCGCGCCGGAACGCCGCGCTGTCGAGGCCGGCAAGCAACAGCGGCAACACGCCAACCGCCGAAAAGACTGAGAACCGCCCGCCCAAATCGGGATCATGATCCAGCACCGCAACGCCGCGCGCCTCGGCGATACGGCGCAGCGGATTGTCGCCCGGGCTGGTGATGAAGAGAAAGCGTTCCGCCGCTGCCCGTTCGAGCGCGATCATGGTCTGGGCCAGGGTCTCTGCCGTGGCGCCGGATTTCGAAATGACAACAAAGCCGGTATACGCATCGCCGTCCAATACCGCCTGCAGCCGCGCGCCATCGGGATTGTCGAGAAAAATGAGCGGCGTTCTGTCGGCGCCCGAGCCGGAAACCAGGGCAGTAACAGCCTGGCCGCCCAGCGATGCGCCGCCGACACCGATGATCGCCACCCTGGCAAAACGACGGCGCAGGCTTTGCGCCATGTCTTCCAGCTCGGCGATGTCATCGTCCTTATCGGGATAGCTCAGGAATGGCTGTTCGCCGCGTTCCTGCCAGCCCTTGATTTGCGCCACTGCGGGCGCTGTCCGGGCCAGCGCGCGGGCATAGTCCGCTTCGCTTATCCCGGCGCCACCGGGGGACGCCGCGAAACAGAGTGCCGTGAGCTGCTCATACCGCATGGTTGCGCTGCCGCCCTTCAGGAATCCGTCAAACCCTCCGGGTCGCCGACAACGACGACACGCAAGCGGTCCGGGTTGAGCAATAGCTTGGCCACCCGTTTGATGTCGTCCATGGTGACGGCCTCCATATAGCCGTTGCGCCGATCGAGATAATCGATGCCGAGGGATTCAACCTGCATTTGAACGAGAATGCCCGCCACCTTGCCGCCGCTATCCAGGCGCAACGGGAAAGCACCTGTCAGATATTGCTTGGCCGCCGACAATTCCGCCGCGCTTACGCCGGTCTCAGACATATGGGCGATTTCGGCGCGGATGATCTCAAGGGTCTGCGCCACGCCGTCATTGCGTGTCGCCACGCCGCCCATATAGAGGCCGGCATATTCAAGCGGCGCCAGATAGCTGTAGACCGAGTAGGCCAGCCCGCGCTTCTCGCGCACTTCCTCATAGAGGCGCGAGGTAAAGCCGCCGCCGCCGAGAATATAATTCATCACATAGGCGGCGTAGAAATCGGGGTCGTCGCGCTTCAATCCGGGCAGGCCGAACACGACGATGCTCTGCATGAGCGGCATGCGGACCACGCGCGTCGCGCCGGACGCCGGGAAGATTGCTTCGGCGACCGGGGCGCCGGCGGCGTGCGGCGCCAGGCCGGCCAAGGCGATGTCAACCAGGCGCGCGATTTCTTCCGGCGTCACGTCACCCGACGCGCCGACGATCAAATTATCACGCGCGAATCGCGCCCGCGTCCAGTCCTTCAGATCCGCCGGCGTCATCGCGCGAATCGATTCTTCCGTGCCATTGGCGCCCTGGGCGTAGGGATGGTTGCCGAAGATATCACCAAACCAGGTACGTGCCGCGATGGTGCGGGGATTGCGCGCTTCGTCGGCGAGAACATTCAAAATCTGAGCGCGCACGCGTTCAACCGGCGCAGTTTCGAAACGCGCCTCGCTCAGCGCCAGGCCGAGCAGTTCGAACGCTGTGTCGCGATTTTTGCTCAGCGTTTGCAGGCTGACGGTGACAAGATCCCGGCTGGCATTGTTGTTAAGACGTATCGCCCGGTCGATAACGGCTTTTTGAAAGGTCAACGAATCCATATCGCCGGCGCCTTCGTTGAGCAGCGCCAGGGCAAAATTAGCCAGGCCGGATTTGCCCGCCGGATCCAGCACCGTACCGCCGCGAAACCCGAGCGAGACGGAAATCACCGGGATGTTGGCTTCCTGAACGTACCAAATCTCGATCCCGGACAGCGACATGACGCGCTGTACCTGGACGATTGGCTCGCCCGCCCGCGCCGCCGAAAAGAGCGAGACGGCGAGCAGGAAACAGCACAAAGCGACGCCGGCGCGAATCATATCTAGCCCTCTTCGGCCGGCAACAGATAGCCGGTGACCGAGCGTTCCGACCTCAGCACCGCGCGCGCCACGGCCATGATCTGATCGCGCGTCACCGCCGCCACCCGGTCCGGCCAACTTTCGATTTCCTCGACGGTGATACCGACGCTAAGCGCATTGCCGAAGATGCTGGCGACGGCTTGCGGATTGTCGAGGGCATAGACGACGACGGCCTGCAGGCGCGCCTTCACCGACGCAATTTCCTCGTCACTCGGGCCGGTGGCGAGCAATTCCTCGATGACCTCGTCCATGGCCGCTTCCACATCGGCGATGTCGATGCCCGGCAAGCTCTCGGCGTAAACAAAAAATCGCGCATAATCGAGCGCCATCGGCTGATAGGACGAGCCGGCCCAGGGGGCCAGCGCGCGCTCCACCACCAGCGCCTGATAGAGCCGGCTGGTCGATTTATTGCCGAGAATTTCGGCGAAAATTTGCAACGCCACGGAATCGCCGTCGGCACCGCTGCCGTGGCTCGGTGCCAGATAGCTGCGGGTGAGCGAAGGCTGGGCCACGCGGGCATCGCTCAAGGATACCTGCCGGAGGCTGATCTGTGGCGGCTCGGCCGGGCGCTCGCGCGCGATCATGCCGGCCGCCGGAAGGACGCCATAATATTTTTCCGCCAGCGGCTTCAGCTCTGCCGCCGTGATATCGCCAGCGACGACAAGGATGGCATTGTCGGGCGCATAATAGCGCCGGTAGAAATCAAGCGCGTCTTCCTGATTGAGGGTTTCAATTTCATGCCGCCAGCCGATGATCGGCGTGCCGTAGGGATGGCGCAGATATTGCGCCGCACTCATCTGTTCGGCGAGCAACGTCGAAGGCTGGTTGTCGGTGCGCGAGCTGCGCTCCTCAAGAATGACATCGCGCTCCGGCGTCACGATTTCCTCGTTCAGCACCAGGCCACGCATGCGGTCGGCCTCGAGCCCCATGACGATTTCCAGGCGATCGCGCGCGACGCGCTGATAATAGCCGGTGTAATCCCACGAGGTGAAAGCGTTCTCCTGGCCGCCATTGCGCGCCACGATACGCGAAAATTCGCCTGGCGGCAGGTCCTCGGTGCCCTTGAACATCAGATGCTCAAGAAAATGCGCGATGCCCGACTTGCCGACCGGATCATCGGCGGAACCGACCCGGTACCACACCATGTGGGTGACAACCGGTGCGCGGTGATTGGGCAGAACAACCACCTCCATGCCATTGTCGAGCACGAAATATTCCGAATTGAACGGCCCCGCGAATGCGGGCCTTGCGGCAGATATCAGGAGGAGCAGAAGGGCACAGGCAACAAACAAACTCAGCGTTCTGCCAGACGCGGTGCGCGGTAAAACAGGCGTCATAATTGGGTCGGCGCGCACCAGCTTAGAATATCCCCTCTAAGAGCGCCTTGTCGCGACGCTCAATGACTGGCGTCTCTCCGGTGTTTGGCGGCACGCCCATGGCGGCGTTTTCGTTCAACCGTTGCGCCTCGCCCGATGCGTCCACGACCTCACCGAGCGGCTCGTCGCCGCGCCAGAACAGTAGGGATTCGAAAAAGCTATCTCCCTCTTGTGCGAAGATGGTGAATTCCTCATTGATCACGCGCTTGATATCAGGGTTGGTCTCAAGCGCATCAGCCTGGCGCAGGAGCGCGTATTCGCCGTCGCTTTCAGGGCGCGGCGCCACGTCACTATCGTCGCCGAAGACGGACCTCTCGGCCTGTATGCTGAGCGACTGCTCCTGTGGGCGTGCCGCTCCTGGCCGCGGCGGGCGCAATGTATAGTCGGGCGGCAGGGTAAGCGGCGCATTGCGCACGACGGCGAATTCGTCCGGCGATTGTTTGCCGAAGCCGAGCGATTTACCAACGCCGCCACAGCCCGCGACTCCGGCAATGCCGGCGAGCGCGAGCACAGCGGCAAAGCTCCGTAACAGCGCTAGACGCCGGGTGGATTTCGCGACTCTGCCGATAAGCGTAAGCATGCTCTCTATTTAGGCTTTTTCGCCGTTGTGAACAAGCCATCGATCAACAACATTCCGACACCGATCGTGATCGCCGCATCAGCGATATTGAAGGCCGGCCAATGCCAGGTGTTCACGTGAAAATCGATGAAATCGATTACCCAGCCGAGACGCAAACGATCGATCACATTGCCGAGCGCAGCGCCGATGATGAGGCCGAGCGCCAGCGCCGGCCATTTGCGGGGCACGCGATACAGCCAAATGCCGAGACCAGCCGCGACGATCAGGGCAAATCCCGAGATCAACCAAACGCCGGTACCGCTGTCGCTTTGAAACAGGCCAAAGCTAATACCGCGATTTTCAACCGGCACAAAATCGAGAAAACCGACCAGTTCGACACGTACCGGCGGGTCCCAGAGATTATCCCGGGCAATCCATTTGGTCAGCTGATCGAGAACGAGCACCAGCGCCGCAATCGGCGCACCGAAGCGAATCATGCCGGCCCGACCCGCGCCCGACGCGCCACGGTCGGCCTACTCCGCTGCCGATTGGTGGAGGTCAACCGCATCGGCGCAGCGGGTGCAGATGTCGGCGTGGGCCGGCACGGCGCCGACATCGGCCAATACCTGCCAGCAACGGGCGCATTTTTCTCCGCCGGCCAGGTCAACCACGACGCTGACACCAGGCACCTCGTCCAGTGAAAAGGCGCCCTCCGGTGTTTCGCCGGGCGCAAAATTCGCCTCCGACGTGATGAACAGCTCCGGCATATCCAGGCCATCGCAACTTTGGCGGAAATTCTCATCGGCGAATATGGTGACGCTCGCCTGCAGACTTGAGCCGATAGTTTTGTCCGCCCGCTTGATTTCCAGCGCACCAGTGACGACGCGCCGGAGATTGCGCAAGACCGACCATTTTTCGGCCAAGGCATCATCTTTCCAATCATCGGAAAGCGTTGGGAAATCGTGCAAATGAACGCTGCCGTCTTCGTCCGGGTGGCGCAACAGCCAAGCCTCATCGGCGGTAAAACTTAAGAATGGCGCCAGCCAGGCGGTCAGACATTCAAACACCTGGTCGAGCACCGTGCGCGCGGCACGCCGGCGCAAACTGCCGGCCGGATCGCAGTACAGCGAATCCTTGCGCACATCGAAATAGAAGGCCGAGAGCTCGACCGCGCAGAAATTATGCAACGCGGTGAAAATGCCGTGGAAATCGAAATCCTCGCAACGGGCGCGAACGTCCTTGTCAATTTCCCACAGGCGATGCAATACCCAGCGCTCCAGTTCGGGCATCTCATCGCGGCTGCGCGCCTCCGTCTGGTCAAAATCGGCGAGATTGCCCAACAGATAGCGCAGGGTGTTGCGCAGGCGGCGATAGGCGTCGGTCTGGTGGCGCAGGATATCGTCCGACATGCGTAAATCCTCGGAATAATCCGAGGCCATCACCCAGAGGCGCAGAATATCGGCGCCGTAGCGGTCGATGATCTGCTGCGGCGCAACCACATTGCCGCTCGATTTCGACATTTTTTTGCCTTCGCCGTCGACGACGAAGCCATGCGTCAGCACCGCCTCATAGGGCGCGCGCCCGCGCGTGCCGCAGGATTCGAGCAGCGAGGAATGAAACCAGCCGCGATGCTGATCCGAGCCTTCGAGATAAAGCGAGGCCGGCCACATCAGGTCGTCGCGATCTTCCAAAACGAAGCTGTGCGTCGAGCCCGAATCGAACCACACATCGAGGATATCAGTCACTTTGTCATAGCCGTCAGGATCATACTCCGGCGCCAGGAAGCGCGCGTTATCGCTCGAAAACCAGGCATCCGCACCTTCGCTGGCGACCGCCTCGGCGACGCGCTCGATGATCTTGCCATCGCGCAGCGGCGCGCCGGTCTTCTTATCGACAAACACCGTGATCGGCACGCCCCAGATGCGCTGGCGCGAAACCACCCAATCGGGCCGGGATTCGATCATCGAGCGGATGCGGCGCTGGCCCGAGGCCGGCACCCAGCGCACTTCATCGATGGCGGCGAGCGCTTTTTCGCGCAAACCGGTGCTGTTCATGCTGATGAACCATTGCGGCGTGTTGCGGAAAATCAACGGCGCCTTGGAGCGCCAGGAATGGGGATAGGAGTGGACCAGGGTGCCGCGCGCCAATAGGCCGCCGGCCTGCTGCAAGGCCTCGGCAACCGCATCGTGCGCCTTGTAGACATGGTGACCGGCAAAGAGCGGCACATGGTCGAAAAATTTGCCGTCGCCGCCGACCGTCTGCGGCACTTCAATCGCCGCCGCGCCGTCACCGGCCTGCTCAAGCAGCGCATTGTGGGCCGTCACCGCATCGTAATCCTCGGCGCCATGGCCGGGCGCGGTATGGACGAAGCCCGAGCCCTGCTCGGTGGTGACGTGGTTTGAGGGAATGAGCGGCACGGCAAAATCATAACCGGCGGCGCGCAGCGGATGGGCGCACACCGTGCTCGCCAACACCGCGCCATCAATATTTTCGCGAACTGTCCGCCAGGCGGCGATGCCGCTATCCGCCGCGATCGCTTCCATTAACGCGCCGGCAACGACCAGACGATCGCCCGGTTTCGCCAGACTGTCTTGCGCCACTTCCGTGACTTCAACCAGGCAATAGGCGATCTCCTCGCCGTAGCAAATGCAGCGATTTCCGGGAATGGTCCAGGGCGTCGTCGTCCAGATCAGCACATCGGCACCGAGCAATTCTTCCAGGCCGCTCTCGACCACCGGAAAGCGCACCCAAATGGTTGTCGAGGTGTGATCGTGATATTCGATCTCGGCCTCGGCCAGGGCGGTCTTCTCGACCGGCGACCACATCACCGGCTTGGAGCCCTGATAGAGGCTGCCATCGACGAGAAACTTGCCGATCTCGCGCACGATCTGTGCTTCGGCGGCGTAGCTCATGGTGGTGTAGGGATCGGCCCAATCGCCCATCACGCCGAGGCGCTTGAACTCCTCGCGCTGTATATCGATCCATTTTTCTGCATGGGCCCGGCATTCCTGGCGAAACTGCACCAGCGGCACCGCATCCTTGTCGCGCCCTTCCTTGCGGTAGGCCTGCTCGATCTGCCATTCGATCGGCAGGCCGTGGCAATCCCAGCCCGGCACATAGACCGAATCTTTACCCAGCATCTGTTGGCTGCGCACCACCACATCCTTGAGGATCTTGTTGAGCGCCGTGCCGAGATGGATATGGCCGTTGGCGTAGGGCGGGCCGTCGTGCAAAACGAATTTCTCCCGGCCCTTGGAGGAAGCGCGAAGGCGATCGTAAATACCGAGCTTTTCCCAGCGTTCCAGCATGGCCGGCTCGCGCTCGGGCAGCTTCGCTTTCATGGCGAATTCGGTGCGCGGCAAAAATACAGTCTTGCGATAGTCGACGGTCATGATGATGGCCTGTTGAGTCAGATATTGGTTGCAGTTGAAACTTTGTCGGGGTTTGGGCCGGCGGCCAATATGTCCCGCGC
>JAPYQV010000121.1 GCA_029937205.1 Alphaproteobacteria bacterium | reverse complement strand
CCTCGGGCGCCGCGCCGATCACCCGGATCACCCGCTCGCCGCCGCGAAATAGCGCGTCATAGGCCTGACGAATGAGCCGCCACGGCGTGTTCTCCGCCATCAAGAAAGTGGCGCCGATGTCGTATGGCATCTCGGATACCAGGATCAGCGTGCGTAGCTCGTCGCGCTTGATGGACACTTGCAGCACGCCGGAATGCACGAGCAGAATCTTGCGCATTTCCTCGGTCACCATATGGTCGGGCGCGGCTTCCACCGCCAATGCGGCTATCCGCGCCGCCTCGATTTTCTCCTGCAAATAAACCACCCGGTAGCGCGCCACCGACGGCACATAGATAAAGACCTCGCCGATCAACACGAAGATCACGGTCAGTACCAGCAAGCGCGCCGAGAGGCTGCGGGTGAGGGGCGGCAGAGAAAACGAAAATTTGGCCAACTTGTTTATGTTCGTTGCCTGTTGAAGGGGCCACTATAAGCGCCCGGGTAGTATTATCCCAGGCGTTGAAGAAATCTGACAATGCGCTTGGTCCGCGGGCTGAAGAGCTTGGGCGCATAAAAGCTGCCGGCGGCGCGGGTGCTGGCCTCGGAAAGTGTCGGATAGGGTGTGATGGCTTGCGCCATGGCCGAGATTTTGAGCCGGCGCGAGACTGCCAGGGACCACACGTGGATCAACTCTCCGGCATGGGCGCCGACAATCGCGGCGCCGAGAATGCGCCCGCCCGGCGTCACGATGGCTTTGACCAGGCCCTCTGTTCGGCCCTCCGCGACGGCCCGGTCGTTTTCCGCGAACGGGTAGCGCAGGATTTTTATGCCGATCCCGGCCGCGCGCGCGCGCGCCTCGCTGAGGCCGACATGGGCCAGTTCCGGATCGCTGTAGGTGACCCATGGCACCGCCTGGTATTTCGGTCTTGCCGGCAGCCGGAAGAGAATATTGCGCAGCACGATACCGGCTTGATAGGTCGCCATATGGGTGAAGCGATAGGGCCCCACCACATCGCCAATGGCGAAGATGCGCCGGTTGGTGGTGCGCAGGCGCCGATCGAGCACGGGCGCGCCGCCCTGCAACTGAACGCCGGCGGCCTCCAGGCCGAGGCCGCCAATATTCGGCGTGCGTCCGGCAGCGATCAAAAGATGCGAGCCTTGAAGCTCGAACGCGCCTTCCGGGCCGTTACAGGCGAGTACAATATCGCCGCCGGCCCGAGCGGCGCGTACCGCCTTGGCCTGTTCATGCAGCGCGACACCTTCGTCAAGCAGGCGCTGGCGAACCACCGCAACAAGTTCGCCGTCGTCATGGGGCAGAATATTTTCCGCCTCAACAAGCGAGACCTGAGCGCCGAGGCGGCGGAAGGCCTGGGCCATTTCGATGCCGACCGGGCCACCGCCCAAGATCAGCAAATGGCTCGGCTCCGGGCACTCGGTGAACAAGGTTTCGTTGGTCAGCGTCGGCACATCGTCGATGCCGGGTATGTCCGGAACATGTGGTGTCGAGCCGGTGGCGATCACATAGCGCCGGGCGCGGATCTCGAAGCGGCCGGCACTGAGCATGCGCCGCCCGTCGAAGTGCGCGCTTTCCGTGATGACGCGCACGCCCAGTCCTTCGAACCGCTCGATCGAATCGTGCGGCGCGATCTCGGCGATTGCCCGCGCCACATGCTGGAAAGCGGCTTGAAAACCCTCGCCGCGCGCCGCCGCCGCGAGCAGGGCCTTGGATGGTACGCAGCCGGTATAAAGGCATTCTCCGCCCATCCGATCGCGTTCCACCAATATGACGGAAGCGCCCATTTGGCTCGCTCCGGCGGCAACCGAGAGGCCGCCGGCGCCAGCGCCGATCACACACAGATCGCAGTGCAGGGTTTCAGCCACCCATCTCTCCCCGTCGCGCGGTTAGGATTCTATCGCGCTCTGCGCTTGCGCCAGAATTTGTAGCCAACCGGAATCATAGAGAGAAGGGCGAGGGCGACAAGTCCGGCGACAATTTCCGGGGTCACGGCGTTTTCCAATGAAAATTCTTCGCCGCGCTCGAAAATCTTGCCGAGGCCGGAGCCGATCAGGCAAAAAACGAATGTGCCGGGGATAATTCCGAAGAATGTTGCCACCAGATACGTGCGCGGACGCACGCCTAAAAACGCCGGTAGGAGGTTGACGATGAAAAAGGGAAAGATCGGTGCCAGACGGAGAAACAGCAGATAGCTCAGCGCGTTGGCCTGAAATCCCGCTTCAATGCGCCTGAGAGCGCCGGCCTTCACCGAGCGCAGCGCGCGCGCCCGCAAGGGATCGCCGAGCGCTGATTTGGCGATGGTAAAGAGCAGAAAAGCGCCCGCCGTAGCGGCAATGACACAGAGTACGGTTCCAATCACCGGGCCAAACAGGAATCCGCCGGCCAGGGTGAGAAGCGAACACCAGGGCAGGGAAAATGCCGTGGTTCCGGCGTATGCAGCCAGATAAATGATCGCTGCGAGCCACCAGGACTGCGAAACGAAGTCCAACAACTCGGCGCGGTTCTGGCGTAGCGTATCGAAGCTGAGATGGTGATGCAGGCCGAGCGCGAAGAAAAGCACGATACCCACGATAAGCACCGCCAGCGGCGCCAAACGGCGCGCCGAGAAACGCGCGCGCGGCTCCGCGTACGCCGATGCCGGCGTGCCAAGCGCCGGCGCGTGTTCTTTTATCGGATCGAAACGTGTAGACACAAACAGGACCATTAATGAACAGAACAGGATCGGCAAGACGCCGACAGAGCGTCGCGTCGCCTGAACATACGCACTCCGCCGCCATACGCCAGCGTATCTCACCGCAATGTTAACTCGCGCGCGCGAATGTGATTGCTGCGCGAGGGCGCTCCGGGCGGTCTAAAGAGCCTATTCTGGCGGGCTTTATCCCTGGCTTTAGCATTGACTTTGCGCTGCCAACTCCGTATAGACCGGGCTCTTCCAGAGCAGCTACACACATCCTCTCCGGCGTATCGGTCCGGCGCTGGACTATTGTCTCTGGAGTTATTTCGGAGGCAGGCCATTGAAGCGAACATTTCAACCAAGCAATATCGTCCGCAAGCGGCGGCACGGCTTTCGGTCCCGTATGAAAACCGTCGGCGGGCGGCGTATTCTAGCCAGGCGCCGCGCCAAAGGGCGTAAACGCTTGGCGGTGTAGACCGGTGGGCCAAAGGATCGCCCGCCTGACGCAGCGGTCCGAATTTCTCCATGCTGCGGCGCAGGGCCGCAAATCGGCCATGCCGGGACTGGTTCTGCAAGCCGTTCGACCGGCCGTTAAGCGCCGGGTTGAGGAAGATACGGACGGGGACGAAATGCCGTTTCGTGTCGGTTATACGGCCAGCCGGCGGGTCGGTGGCGCGACCCAGCGCAACCGCGCCAAGCGCCGATTGCGCGAGGCTGTGGCGCGTGTTATGCCGGGGCACGCGAAGCCTGGGCATGATTATGTGGTGATTGCCAGGGCGGCGACCGTGCATCGCGCGTTCGATGATTTATTGAAGGATTTGGAGACGGCTATTTCGCGCCTCGGCGCGAAATAGCCTGTCGGATTAATTTGGGATATTTAAAGTCGCTAATTGGTTATGAACCCGATCAGTTTCATATTTTGGCTTCTTATCCGGGGCTACCAGCTGGTGATTTCGCCCTGGCTGCCGCCGTCCTGCCGCTTTGAGCCGAGCTGCTCGCACTATGCGTTGCAGGCGGTGAAGCAGCATGGCCCGGTTTTTGGCCCGATGTTGGCTCTGTGGCGCATTTTGCGCTGCAATCCGTTTGGCGGGCAGGGTCATGACCCGGTTCCGGAAACCCTGTTTTCACGCCGCGCACATCGCTGCCGTGGCACGCGGCAATAAGGCTCCCGGCTAGATAATGTTCGGCGAAAACAAACTAAACCTCATCCTGGTCGTTGCCGCGGTGTTGGTGATTCTGGTTGGCTGGCAGTTCCTCATGCCGTTGGTCATGCCGACACCGGCGCCGGCGCCGCCGCGCGATGTGACGGCCGCGAGCCAAACGTCCGGCCAGAGTACGGCCCAGAGCCAAGCGGCGGTGGACGGCGTTACGGTCGAGCCTGGCACCGTGGCGGAAGCGGTTGACCGGGTCGCGGCGATTGCCGCTGAACGACGCATCACTGTTGACGGCGCACGGGTGCGTGGGTCGATCTTGCTGAAAGGCGCGCGCTTCGATGATGTGACGCTCAGGGATTACCGCGAGCAACGGCCTGACGATAGCCCAAACATTAACGTCTTCTCGCCGCGCAATTCCGAACACCCCTATTTCGCCGAATTGGGCTGGACCCAGGAAACCGGTAGCGAGATTGTGCTGCCGGATTCGGATACCCTGTGGCAGACCAATCACATGGTTTTAAAGACCGGTTCGCCGGTAACGCTGCATTGGGACAATGGCCAGGGTTTGCGTTTCACGCGGACCATATCGATCGATGAGAACTTCCTCTTCACAACTGTGCAGAAGGTCGAAAACCAGAGTGATTTTCCGGTCACCCTGGTGCCCTACGGAAATATTGTGCGGTTCGATACGCCGGCGTCGGGGCTCACCGGCATGTTTGCCGTCAATTCCGAGGAATTTGTTCCCTGGGGCATGTTCGCCCATGGTGGCGTTGGCGTTCTGAACGGCGCCAAGCAGGAATTTTCCTATGAAGACATGCAGGATATCGGAAATTCGGAAATCCTGAGCAATGACGGCTGGATGGGCATCACCGGTAAATATTGGCTGAGCGCCCTGATCCCGGATCCGGCGCAGCCCATCATCGCCGACTTCAAGCACACGACGCCCAACCAGCGCGATCTCTATCAAGTGAATTACCGCTGGCAGAATCCGGTGGTGATCCAGCCGAGCGAAATAAAACAGGTATCAAACCATCTCTTTGTTGGCGCCAAGGAATTCAACACCCTCGATGCCTATGAGGATTCGCTCGGTGTGCGCGACCTCGACAGCGCCGTCGATTTCGGCCTGGTGTGGTTTCTCGCCCGCCCGCTCTACTACCCGATCGATTTCTTCTACCGCAATATCGGCAATTTTGGCGTCGCCATTCTGCTGCTCACCATTTGCGTGCGCATTCTGCTCTATCCGCTGGCCAACAAGGCCTATTCCTCGATGAGCAAGATGCGCAAATTGCAGCCCGATACGATCATGCTGCGCGAGCGCTACAAAGACGACAAAGCCAAGATGAACACCGAGATGATGGCGATGTATCGCAAGGAGAAGGCCAATCCCATGGCCGGCTGTTTGCCCATGTTGGTGCAGATTCCAGTATTTTTTGCCCTCTATAGCGTCCTCTTTGCCACCATCGAAATGCGCCATGCGCCGTTCTTCGGCTGGATTCAGGATCTCTCGGCACCGGACGGCTTGACCTTCATCACCGTCTTCGGGCTGCTCGATTGGCCGGCACCGGAATTTATGATGATCGGCATCTGGCCGATTGCGTTCGCCTTGACGATGCTGTTGCAGATGAAGCTCAATCCGCAGCCGATCGAGCCCATGCAGCAGAAGATCATGATGTTTCTGCCGCTCTTGTTCCTCTTTATGTTCGCGCGCTTCCCGGCTGGACTTGTGGTCTATTGGACCTGGAACAATGTGCTCTCGATCGCCCAGCAGTGGCTGATCATGCGGCGCATGGGCATTAGCCGCGCCTCGCTCGCCGCCGATGCGGCGAAGATCAAGAAGTTCAAGGAGCAGGCCGCGGCCGGCACCCTGCCGCGCCCGAGCAGCTCGCGCCCCTCCACCGGCCGCAAGAAGAAACAGCCAAGCGGAGAGCGCGGCGAACAGAAGCGGCCGAGCCGAGAGCGCGGTGAACGGAGCGCCAGCAACGGACGCCGTAAAGCATCGGCGCGGCGCAGCAGCAGCGCTGAGCAACCCAAGCGCAAAAAGAGTTACCGCGAGCAGGCGGAAGAATTACGGCGCGAAAAAATCAAGCGCAAGAAGCGCAAGATTCAGGAAGCCGCGGCAAAGAAACGAGCGAAAAAGCGCGGTGACGGCAAACGCAAGAATGCCCCCGCCGCTGAAGTTGCGCCGGAGAAAGAGGAAAAATTGTCGCGCCGTCAACGACGCGCCGCCAGGGCGGATGAAGCGGGCAGCACGGGCGCAGAAAAGAGTGAGAGCGGCGAATGGGAAAACGACAAGAAGCCTCCGTCGCGCCGGGCCAAGGGCAAGAAACCGACGCAACGGCGCTAGAACTCGGTCGCAAGCTTTTTACCCGCCCGTGCGAATTCATCACCGGCGCGGTCGACATGGCCGGGTTGCCGGATACCGTGCTTCCGGAAATCGCCTTTGCCGGGCGCTCAAATGTGGGCAAATCGAGCGTCATTAACACGCTGACCGGGCAAAGCGCGCTGGCGCGCACCTCGAACACGCCGGGCCGCACCCAGCAGATAAATTTCTTCGATCTCGGCGGCCAATTGATGCTGGTGGATTTGCCCGGTTACGGTTTTGCCAAGGCGCCCAAAGGCGTGGTCAAAGCCTGGTCGAATCTGGCCGAGGGATATCTCAAGGGCCGCCCCAGCCTGCGCCGCGCCTGTCTGCTGATTGACGCCAGGCGGGGATTTATGGCGAGTGATGTTGCCGTGATGAAGGCGCTCGATGAGGCGGCGGTATCCTATCTGGTGGTTTTGACGAAGATCGACAAGCTGAAACCGCCGGCGCTCGTCCGCCTGCTCAAGGAAAGCGAAAGCGCCTTGAAGCCGCATATCGCCGCCTATCCCCTGCTGCTCGCCACCAGCGCGCGCACCGGCCACGGCATTGCCGAGCTGCGCGCCCATCTTGGTGCGCTGGCCAGCGCCGCCGCGATTGATTAAGGTCCCGCCCGATGACTGGAAGGACCAGCACATGACGACAAAGAATATCAGCGAGACCAAGCATTGGCTGCGCGCGGCGCGGACCATTTCCGAAGCGCTGCCCTATATGCGGCGCTTCTCGGGCCGTACCTTTGTCATCAAATATGGCGGCCATGCCATGGGCGACGCAACCTTGGCGAAGAAATTCGCTGAGGATGTGGTGCTCCTCAAACAGGTCGGCATCAACCCGGTGGTGGTGCATGGCGGCGGGCCGCAAATCGCCAAGATGTTGGAGCGCTTGAGCATCGAAAGCCGCTTTATCGATGGCCTCAGGGTGACCGACGAAGCCGCCATCGAAGTGGTTGAGATGGTGCTCTCCGGTACCATCAACAAAGAGATCGTCAGCACCATCAATGCGGCCGGCGGTACGGCCGTTGGCCTGAGCGGCAAGGACGGCAGGTTGCTCGAAGCGCGGCGTTTGACCGTGCCCGGATCGGACGGCGATCTTGGCTTTGTCGGCGAGCCGGCCGAGGTCAATATCGGCGTACTGAAGTCGTTCGAAGAATCGAACATCATTCCGGTGGTGGCACCGATCGGCGCCGGCCCGAACGGCGAGACTCTTAACATCAACGCCGATACCGCCGCCGGCGCCATTGCGTCCGCCATGTTGGCGGCCAAGCTCATCATGCTGACCGATGTGGCCGGTGTGCTGGATGACTCCGGCGAGCTCATCAGCTCGCTCAATGTTGCACAAACCGGTGACCTGCTC
>JAPYQV010000120.1 GCA_029937205.1 Alphaproteobacteria bacterium | reverse complement strand
CGTCGTGATATTCGCGAAACCAGGCGATAAAGCGGGGAATGCCTTCATCGATACCGGTTTTCGGCTCAAAACCATGATCGCGGCGGATGGCCTCGATATCGGCGTATGTTTCCTTCACGTCACCAGGCTGCATCGGCGCAAATTCTTTTTCGGCGCGCCGGCCAATCGCATTTTCCAACACTTCGACATAGCGCAACAGCGGTTCCGGGTGGTTGTTGCCGATATTATACACTTGGTGCGGCGCTGCTTCGCCGGTTGCCTCTGGCGGCGAACCGAGAACCGCGAGAACGCCCTGCACAACATCATCAACATAGGTAAAATCCCGCCGCATATCGCCATTGTTGAACAATTTAATCGGCGCGCCATCAAATATTGCGCGGGCGAATATATAGGCGGCCATATCGGGGCGTCCCCACGGCCCATAAACGGTGAAAAAACGTAATCCTGTCATGGGGATACGGTATAGATGGGCATAGACATGCCCCATCAGCTCGTCTGCCTTCTTGCTCGCGGCATAAAGCGAAACGGGGCGGTCCACCGGATGGGTTTCCGAAAACGGCACTTCGCTGTTGCCGCCGTAGACGGAGCTCGAGCTGGCGTAAACCAGATGTTGTAAATTGGGCAGATACCGGCACATCTCAAGGATATTGAGCTGGCCGACAATATTGGTCTCCACATAGGCCGAAGGATTGGTCAGGGAGTAGCGCACCCCTGCCTGCGCCGCCAAATGCAGAACCGCGCGCACATCGCCCGCTGCTTCGCCGGCACGCTTCATGGCATCCTTGTCACAGATATCGGCGAGCACGAAATTAAACTCTTCGTGCCGTTTAAGGCGCGCAAGTCGCGCCTCTTTCAGCGCAACATCGTAATAGGCGTTCAGATTGTCCAATCCAATGACGGCCTCGCCACGCGCTAGCAGGGCCTCGCACATGTGATAACCTATGAAGCCGGCGGCGCCGGTGACGAAAATTGTCATATCTTCTCTGCTGGAGTTTCAGCCGGTCGGAGGTGTGCCGTGTTTTCTCTCCGCGTGCACGGAGAAACAACATACTTGCCACGCAAAATCCAGCCCAATGCGGCTCCCGTTTGCGCATGATTTGACAGCGGGCGATTTTCGGGCGAATAGCTCTTTTGCAGCTGCGCGCCATATGGAGAACAGCACGATGTGTCAAAATTGAGCAGGATCGCCGTCATCGGCCTTGGCTATGTCGGCTTGCCTCTGTCGGTCGCCCTGGCAGAGCATCACAGCGTCATCGGATTCGCCATCGATGCCGAGCGCATCGATCAATTGCGCCGCGGCCACGACCGTACGGATGAAATATCGCCGGAGCGGCTTGGCGGTGCCGGCATCGAATGGAGCTCAGAATCTGGCGCCATGCGGGGCGCCGAATATTTCATCGTCACCGTACCGACGCCGGTCGATGACCAGAACATACCTGACCTGAGCGCCATCTTGGCGGCGTCGCGTACTGTCGGCGCCGAACTTCAACCGGGCGCCATCGTGATTTATGAGAGCACGGTGTGGCCCGGCCTGACCGAAGAGGAATGCGCGCCTGAACTGGAGCGCGCCTCGGGCCTGAAATGCGGGCAGGATTTTCATCTCGGCTATTCGCCGGAACGCATTAATCCCGGAGACAAGGAGCACACGCTCCGCACCATTATTAAAATCGTTGCCGGCGACACGCCGGAAATTGCCGCGCGGATTGCCGCGCTCTACGGTGCCATCAATGGCGGCAATATTTATGTCGCGCCCGACATCCGCACCGCCGAAGCAGCGAAGGTAATCGAAAATGCCCAGCGCGATATCAATATCGCCTTTGTCAACGAGGTCGCGCAAATTTGCCACAAGCTCGGGCTGTCGAGCGCCGAAGTGCTACAGGCCGCCGGGACCAAATGGAACTTCCTCAATTTCACGCCCGGCCTGGTCGGCGGTCATTGCATCGGTGTCGATCCCTATTACCTCGCCCACCGCGCCGAGCAGGCCGGCCATCGGCCCGAAGTGATTCTCGCCGGGCGGCAAATAAATGACAGCATGGGTGAATTCGTCGCCTCCCATATCGCTGAACAAATGCCCGCCTCGGGCGGCCGTGTTTTGGTGCTCGGCCTGACCTTCAAGAAAAACGTGCCGGATCTGCGAAATTCCCTGGTGGCCGATATCGTGCGTTTGCTGAAAGCCGCCGGCCATATTGTTGACGTACATGATCCCCTGGCCGATACCGCCATTGCCAAGACGCTCTACGGCATCAATTTGCTGCCTGATATCGCTGGCCCGGAGCGCTATGATTGTGTTGCCGGCGCGGTCGCCCATGACAGCTACAGCGACATGACAGCCGAACAAATCGCCGGTCTGCTGCGGGAAGACGGCCTATTGGCCGATATCGCCGGTATGTGGCGTACCCTGGAATTACCGGCAAGGCTGCGCCGTTGGCAGCTTTGAGCTATACTGGGTTCGGATCAATTCGAGGAAAAGCGGCGTATGGCCACAGTCGAAACAACAGTCGAAACAACCAATTTAGCCCCGGGCTTTGCCAAGCATCCGGGATATCGCATGGACGTCCTGCCGTGCGACAAGCGGGTACGGGTGACGTTCGGCAATGAGACGATCATCGACAGCAGCGCCGCCAAACTGCTTTTGGAGAGTTCATCTGTCCCGGTCTATTATTTTCCCAAGCAGGGTTTCCGCACCGAGTTTGCCGAGAAAACCGCACATGACAGTTACTGCCCGTTCAAGGGCACCGCTTCCTATTGGACGCTGAATGCCGGCGGCAAGAGCGCTGAGAATGCTGTTTGGGACTACGAGACACCGTATGACGAGGCCGAAGCGCTCGCCGATCACGTGGCGCTTTACTGGCAGCCCATGGATGGCTGGTTTGAAGAGGACGAGGAAATCTTTTGCCACGCGCGCAACCCCCAAGTGCGCATGGATATATTGAAAAGCACGCGCCCGGTGCGCATGGAGGTGGGCGGTATTGTTCTCGCCGAGACAATTCGGGCGCGCTTTCTCTTCGAGACCGGCGCCGCGCCGCGCCGCTATATCCCCGAAGAAGACGTGCGCATGGACCTGTTGACGCCATCGCAAACGCGAACCCAGTGCCCCTACAAAGGCGACGCGCATTATTTTTCGTTTACGGGCGCCGAGCCGGCGATTGTCGATATCGCCTGGAGCTTCGCCGAGCCGCTGCCCGAAGCTTCACCCATTGCCGGCCATATCTGCTTTTACAAACGCCATGTGGACGGCATTTATGTGGATGGTGTGCGCCAGGAAAAGCCGGCGCGCTAATTTGCCGGCACAAAGTGGCTCGGCGTTATCCACCAGCCGCTACGCTCTGCGCACAATTTGTCAACGCCTTGTGCCGCTTGGCTTTCATCGTCAAACAGGGCGAAACAAGTAGCGCCGCTGCCCGACATGCGCGCCAATCGGCAGCCGGGCAACCCTTCCAGGGCCTGCAATACGTCGCCGATCACCGGCGCCAGCGCCATCGCCGGGGCTTCAAGGTCATTGCGGCGCGCGCCCAGCAACTCGGCCAAGTCCTGCGCATCCCGCGCGGCATTATCAAAACGTGCCGGCGCGGAAAAATCGCCGCTGCGGGCGCGAAATACATCCGGAGTGGCGAGGGAAACGCCGGGGTTGACCAGCACCAATGCGCACTTGGGCAGGACCGGCGCCGGTTCGATAACCTCGCCAATGCCGCCGGCAAAGCATGTTTCGCCGTGCAGGCACATTGGCACATCGGCGCCGAGGGATATCGCCAGCGCGCTAAGCTCAGCCGGATCAGGCGCCAGATTCCAAAGTGTCGCTAAAGCACGCAGTGCTGCTGCCGCATCGGATGAGCCGCCGCCGATCCCAGCCGCGACGGGAAGTTGTTTGTCCAGGGCAATTTGGGCATGTGGATCGATTCCAGCCAGTGCCGCCAACCGGCACGCTGCCGTCTCAACCAGATTTGGTTCGGATACATTTTGCAATGCCGATGCGAACGGGCCGCTCACTTCCAGGGAGAGTGCCGACGCCTCGGCCACCGATACCCGGTCAAAGGGTGCGGCGAAGGCGATCAGACTGTCGAGGGTGTGAAAACCGTCCCGACGCCGACCGATAATGTGTAGATAAAGATTGATCTTGGCCGGCGCATCGATCGCGACAGCGCGCGTCACTGCGTTGCTTCAGGCTCGTCCGGCATGCCGTCTTTCAGCTTCTGCCGAATCAGAATTGCCGCTTCTTCCTCGGCACCCAGCACCAGGGACCGCTCCCACTGGAATCTGGCCTCAGTCTGGCGCCCCACCTTCCAGTAGATATCGCCTAGATGGTCCGTAATGATCGGATCGTCAGCGCGCAATTCGACCGCGCGCTCGAGATGTTTCACCGCTGTTTCGAATTTGCCGAGGCGATAGAACGCCCAGCCCAGGCTATCGACGATATAGCCATCCATCGGGCGCAATGCCACTGCGCGCTCGATCAAATCCATCGCACGCTCCAAATTGGTGCCCTGCTCGACCCAGGAATAACCGAGGTAATTCAGCACCAAGGGTTGGTCGGGCTGCAATTCCAGGGCATGCAGGAAATCCGCTTCAGCGCGCGGCCATTGCTTTGTGCGCTCCAGCATGACGCCGCGTGAATAGAACAGCGACCAATGGCGCGCCTCGAACGCACCGGTGCGATCGATCGCGACATCGTAATAGAGAACGGATTCGTCATAGCGGTCCTTGCGGCGCAGCACATCGGCCAAGGCAATTGCGGCATCCGAGCGCTGTTGCCGCTCCTTAACCATCTCGGCGAGGATCGCCACGGATTCGTCAATGCGCTCGATAGCGGCCAGGCCGGAAGCCGCGCGCAGGCGCGCCGACCAAGAATAAGGGCTTGCCTTGGGAATCGCGCGGTAGGATTCGATTGCATCGGCGTAACGTTCCAGCACATCCAGAACTTCGCCCAGCAAAAGCTGGGCGACCGGGAATTCAGGCCGCAAATGAAGCGCCAAATTGGCGTATATCAAACCGGTGTCGCCGGCGTTTTCATTGGGCAGCGCGCTCGCCGCACCGAACAGGGCCTCCGCCAATCCCTCCCGCGCTGTTGCGACAATCTCTTCCGGCGCGTCCGTCAAACTGAAAGTTTCCTGAATTGAATCAAGCCACGGAGAATCCGGATTATTTTCGCGGTAATTCTCGAATAACGCGGTCGCTTCCGTTGTGCGGCCGAGGCTGCGCAAATAGGCTCCGTAAGTCATTACCACGCGCAGCGTGCCGCCTGGAACCGCGGTCAAGGCGACATCGAAATTCTTAACCGCCACATCGCTCCGTTCCGACATCGATGCCATCAGCGCACCGTGATAGGCGTGATACATCTCGAACGCCTGTTTGGTCGACAATGGTTCGATTGCCGCCATCGCGGCGTCGTAATCTCCCCGGCCCAGCTGCACCCAGCCTTCCATGATCGGCGCCATTAATTCATAGATGCCGTTGCGCTCGATATTGCTAATCCGCTCGAACGCCTGATCCAAGCGGCCCTCGGCAACGGCGTTAACGATCAACACCAGATGGCCGATTTTGGATTTCGGATCGAGCGCCACCAGCTGGGTTGCCAGTCGCACGGAATCGGCAATTCGGGCGTCCTGCACAGTGAGCACAAGCGTGCGCTGCATCAAGGCGCGATTTTCCGAATCTTCCGACAATACCAGTTGGTAATATTGTGACGCGGAGGAAACGTCGCGCTGCCGGTAGGCGAAGCGCCCGGCGAGATAATTGCCTGGCAAACTGCTATAGCCGGGGTGCTCGGCATGGGGCTTGGGCGGTGACGGCTCGGGCGGGGTCTCGGCGGAATCGGCCTGGGACGGGGCGGCCAATGTGAAGCCCATCGCCAGAGCGACGCCCAAAGCCAACGCGCGCCGGTGCGCGCGAGAGCAAATTCCACGCCTGAAAATATGCGCCATGGTCATAGAAGCACTTTGCCGCGAGGTTTCTTTTCGGATCTGATCACCGAACGCACTCTAAACTATCGCAGGTGCCGCCGCCAACGCCCCTGTTGATCATTCAGCCATCACAAATTCGCGCGCCCGTGCCGCACACCACGACGCACCTACATGTTGGGATAGTTGGGCCCGCCGCCGCCTTCCGGCACAGTCCAATTGATATTCTGCCGCGGATCCTTGATATCGCAGGTTTTGCAATGCACACAGTTTTGCGCGTTGATTTGCAGCTGCGGTGCACCGCCGGTATCTTCGACAATCTCATAGACGCCGGCCGGGCAATATCGTTGCTCCGGCGCGTCATAGAGCGCCAGATTGTGATCGATCGGGATCGAATCGTCGCGCAATTGCAAATGCGCCGGCTGATCCTCTTCATGGTTGGTATTGGAGATGAACACGGAGGAGAGTTTGTCGAAACTCAGTTCACCGTCCGGCTTGGGATAGTCGATCTTGCGGCTCGTCGCGGCGGGCTTCAGGCTTTTGTGGTCCTCGTGATGGCCGAGCGTCCACGGCAGCAGGCCACGGGTCCACAATTCGAGACCATTAATCAACGTGCCGACGAGCAGGCCCCAGCGAAAGGCCGGGCGGCAATTGCGCACTTCCTTGAGCTCTTTATGGACCCAGGAACGGCGAAAAGCCTCCGTGTAACCAACCAATTCCTGTTGTCCGTCCGAGCCACCCCGCAGGCTGTCGGATACCGCTTCCGCGGCGAGCATGCCGGTTTTCATTGCGTTGTGGCTGCCTTTGATTTTCGGCACATTTACGAAGCCGGCGCTGCAGCCAATCAAAGCGCCGCCGGGGAAAGTCAATTTGGGGATCGATTGAAAGCCGCCTTCGTTAATCGCGCGCGCGCCATAGGAAATGCGCTTGCCGCCTTTGAGATGGGCGGCAATGGCCGGGTGGGTCTTGACGCGCTGAAACTCATCGAACGGTGACAGGTAAGGATTGGTATAGTCGAGCGCGATGACCAGGCCGAAGGCAACCAAATCGTCTTCGAGATGATAGAGGAATGTGCCGCCGTAGGTTTTTGAATCGAGCGGCCAGCCGAAACTGTGCTGCACCAACCCGGCCTGGTGCTTGGCCGCATCGATTTGCCATAATTCCTTGATGCCGATGCCGTAAGTCTGCGGCGCCACACCGTCGCGCAAATTGTACTTGGCCATTACCTGCTGGCTGAGCGAGCCGCGCACGCCCTCGGCGAACAGCGTGTATTTCGCATGCAGTTCGATGCCGGGCTCAAACGTCGCTTTCTCGCTGCCGTCCTTGGCTATTCCCATATCGCCGGTCGCCACGCCTTTTACCCGGCCATCCTCGTGATAGAGCACTTCCTTGGCGGCGAAGCCGGGATAGATTTCAACGCCGAGTTCCTCCGCCTGCACGGCCAACCAGCGGCACAGATTGCCCAGGCTGATGATGTAATTGCCCTTATTGTGCAGTTGCGGTGGCAGCAGAAAATTGGGGAACTTGAAACCGCCGATGCGCGACAGAAAAAGGAATTTGTCCTGGCTTACCGGCGTCTTGAGCGGCGCATCCTTTTCTTTCCAATCGGGGATCAACTCGTCGAGCGCTTGAGTCTCGAAGACGGCGCCGGACATGATATGCG
>JAPYQV010000119.1 GCA_029937205.1 Alphaproteobacteria bacterium | reverse complement strand
GCGTATAGTAATTGAGCGTGAGGTTCATGCGCGCCAGTTCCCGCGCCAGTCCATCGCGCTCCGGATCACGCGGCGCACCATCTTCGCCTTCGTTCAGCATCTCGGCATAATGATCATAGGCTTGGTTGGAATCGCTGCGCAGCAGATCGAGCACGCGGGCAGCCTCTTCGCCCGCCAATACATGGCCCCGGCCCTGGCGATTGTCGCTCGATTGGCTGGCCAGTTGGTCCGCCGCCGGAATGTAGAATTCCTTGTCGAGGATGGAATAGCGGGCGGAATATTCGTTGACGTTGGCGGTGCGGTGGCGAATCCACTGACGCGCGACGAAGATTGGCAGCTTGATATGGTATTTGATCTCGCACATCTCGAACGGCGTGGTATGGCGGTGGCGCATGAGATAGGCGATCAGGCCCTTATCCTCGCTGACGCGTCGCGTGCCGCGGCCATAGGACACCCGCGCTGCCTGCACGATGGCGCCATCATCCCCCATATAATCGATTACCCGGACGAAGCCGTGGTCGAGCACAGGCATGGCTTGATAGAGGATTTTCTCAAGCGCCGGTGCGCAGGCGCGCCGTGTCGGCGCGCTGGCGTCGCGCAGGGCATCAATTTCAGCTTGCTGTTCGGGCTGTAAAGGCATGGCTCTCGCATGGTTTCGGCTGGCGCTGGGAGTCCGCGCCGGGAGTTGATGGGAACGCAGCGCTTGGATGGCGCGATGAAGATGCGTATATTACCCCTGTCGGCGGATTTCCGTCGACTATGGCGATAAATGCCGCGTGAAATAAGCGTTGCGGACCCGGGGGCAGTACCCGGCGCCTCCACCAATTCGAGCCGGTTGTGCTTGGCGCCTTAGGCCTCAAGCTCAGGCCGGCGCGAAATCGATAGGGGGGCGAACCAGGATCGACGTGCGTGGTAAAGGCTCGGTTTTCGCTCGGTATTGTACCACCGTTATCGGGCTACATTTTAAGTGCGAATGATAATGAAGTAGCACTCGCTGCCTAGCATTGCTAGGTAAGCGCGGCCCGGGGGGCGCCGGGCAACAGAAGCCCCCCACTTTACGCGCTCGGCGGTTCCGATCCGGGTTGTTGAGCGTGTGGCGGCAAAGCGGCGGCGAGAAGGCAGGAAACGGGGCATGGGCAAGGATCATATTGGCTACGACGAACTGGTAGACAACGCATTACGCGGCGCCATGCGCGACGTCATGCTGCGCGTCGCCGAGAATGGCTTATTGGGCAGCCATCATCTCTACATCACGTTCCGCACCGGCTATCCCGGCGTCGATATCCCGGGCTATTTGGCCGATCGCTACCCGGACGAATTGACGATTGTGCTGCAGCATCAATATTGGGGGCTGGAGGTGACCGAGGAGGGATTTTCCGTGACCCTCAGCTTTAACAAAGCGCGCGAGAATGTCAGCATTCCGTTCGCCGCCCTGACGCGTTTCGCCGATCCGGGCGTAAAGTTCGGCCTGCAATTCGAATCCCAGGAGGCGGAACGCGCCGGCAAGTTGGAACTGGTGACGGATTCGAACGATTCAGCGGAAGGTGAAGATCCTGACGAGGGCGCTTCGATTGAAGACGGCATGACGGAAATCAGCGTCAGCCGAGACAATATGACCCGCGCCTTCGCGCCCGTGGCGCAACAGGCCAACGCCGATGACGCGCCCGCCGAGACCGACGATCAAGAGGCGGAGGACGGTGGCGCGGACGACGGTGGCGCGGACGACGAAGACGTGGCGGAGGATGCGGCGAAGGCGGACTCCGACACCGGGGCTGGCGGCGCTGAAGTCGTCACCCTCGATTCATTTCGTAAAAAATAGATCATTGCCATTGCGCCACGGTATTTAGCGGCGGCATCTTTCCGTGCCGCTCGACGCCGCACTTTTTGACCCTTTCCTGGTGGTCGCGCTGGCGTCAATTCTCGCCCGGCCCCGACGCCATGCTCGTCCTGCGCGCCACGTTGGGCGGCGGCCAGGCGTGCGGATTCGCCACGTTGCTGGGCGTGCAGATAGGCCTTCTCGGGCATTTGGCGGCGGCGGTGTTTGGTATTTCCCTGCTCGTCCTGGCGGCGCCGCTGGCGCTTCAGGGCGTGGCTCTCGCCGGTGCACTTTATCTCTGCTGGCTCGGCTATAGGAATATTCGCGAAGGCTTTCGGCGAGATGCGGATGACGGTGGCGCGCTGAACCGTGCGCCGGCCAAGCCGTTTCGCCCTGGTGCTTGCTGCCGCGACGGGATTTTGACCAATTTGCTCAATCCCAAGGTCATTCTCCTCTTTATCGCTTTGATGCCGGGCTTTGTCGCGCCGGACCGGGCGCCGGTGCCGGTGCAATTGGCGCTGCTCGGCACGACGATCATCATCATCAACACGCTTTGGCAAGGCGCGTTGGTGTTGGCCGCCGGGCGCGCCCGGCGCTGGCTCGCGCGGCCGTCCGTGCAGCGCGGCCTGGCATTGAGCGCCGGCCTGGTATTTCTCGCCTTTGCCGGCGTGATGGTGGCCGAGTTCGTCGCCGCACCGCTATGACAGCCGCCGCTTCGCCGTCCGGCATGCTATAGCTCGACGCCATGCAGTGCGACGTACGTATCGAAACACTCGGCGCCGGCGGCGACGGCATCGCCCACCATGATGGCGCGCGGGTGTTCGTCCCCGGTGCCTTGCCCGGCGAGCAGGTGCGCGTGGATCTCGGCCGCGCGGCAAGCGACGGCTATCACGCAACATTGCTGGCACGGCAAAATGATGGTCCCGCGCGCACCGAACCGGAATGCGAATATTTTGGCGATTGCGGTGGCTGCGTGGCGCAGCATATCGCCGCCGCGCCCTATAGCGAGTGGAAGCAAGCGGCGATCCGCGAGGCCTTGGCGCATCGTGGACTCGGGCGCGACTTGGGCGAATTCGCCATGGCGCCGCTCATCGCCTGCCCACCGGCGAGCCGGCGGCGTGCCCGTCTCGCGCTATCCCGGGGCGGGCGCCTCGGCTTCCGCCGGCGCGGCGCTGCCGAGATTGTCGATATTGCCCACTGCGCGATATTGCTGCCAAAATTGCAGACATTGCTGGCGCCGTTGCGCACATTGGCGGCTGGAATTGCCGGCGATATTGGCGAAATTTCGCTCACCCAGGCGCCGACCGGCGTGGATGTGATTCTGCATGGCCTGGCGGCGCCGCCCGACATGGCGATGCGTGAACACTTGGCAGACTTTACGCACGCCCAAGGCATTGCACGCCTCGCCATAGAGATTCGCAAACCCCGCGGCCGGGGCGGCAAACAAAAGGCCGCCGGAGAAGTCGAGACAATCGCCCAGCCGGGTGCGGTGCGGGCGCGCTTTGGCGCGGCCGATGTGGCGCTGCCGTGCGGCGCTTTTTTGCAGGCGACGGCGGCGGGTGAGGCGGCGATTGGCCGCCTGGTACAATCCGGCTTGGCTCTGCAGGCGGGCAGCCGCGCGGTTGTCGCCGATCTCTATGCCGGCATTGGCGCGATCGGCTTTGGACTGGCCGCCAACGCGGCGTCGGACAGCCACCGGGTGGCGATGTTCGAAGGCAGCGCGGCGATGGCGGATGCGGCGGAGGCGGCGGCGCGCGCGGCCGGGTTGCCGGTCTCAGCGCTGGCGCGTGACCTGGCGCGCCGGCCGCTCAGCGTGGCCGAACTGAAGAAATTTGACGCCGTCATTTTCGATCCGCCGCGGGCCGGGGCGCGGGCGCAGGCCGAAACCCTGGCGGCATCCGGCGTCGCGCGTATCGCGGCGATTTCGTGCAATCCGGCAAGTTTCGCGCGCGACGCCCGCATTCTGGTTGACGGCGGTTACCGCATGACCGAACTCACCCCGATCGACCAATTCCTGTGGTCGAGCCATGTCGAATTGGTGGCGATATTTCAGCATAAATAGATATTAATATATATTTCTTAGTGGGTAAGTTGGTATTGTTTTGTAATCGGCTCCGGGTCCGCTATATTGTGTTTGTTGCTTACCTGTTCCCGCGAAAAAGTATTTTAGCGCATGGCTTCGTCAAAGCAAATTTCCGCCAACCGTAAAAACGCTCAAAAAAACACCGGACCAAAGAGTGTTAAAGCGAAAGAATCCGTTCTCCTCAATGCCTTGCGTCACGGACTGTCTGCTGCCGCGCAAATATTGCCGGGCGAAAACCAGGCCGAATTCGATCATCTTGAAGCACAATTTACGAGCGAATATCCGCCCGAAAGCGGGCTTGAGGAGTTTTTCCTCGACCAGATGATCACCTGCGCCTGGCGCCTGCGCCGCGTAGCCAAAGTGGAAAGCGACGTGTTTCAGCATTTTCAAGCTGAGATCGACAATCCGCCGGCGCGCATCGTCGGTATCGCCGGCGTCTCCGGATTTGACGATCCGGCTTATGACGGAGAAGCGGCGGGGCCGGACAATTGGCAGGACGCGGGCGCGCCGACCTTCATCACCGCGCCGAGCGCGCCGCCGGCCGTCGCCGCCACGCCCGGCCAGGCTTTTTTGAAAGCCAGCACAGAGGCCGATCTGTTTGCCAAGATCGACCGCCACGAAGCGACCATCCGCGCCGGTTTCTACCGCGCCTTTTATGAGCTGCAGCGCCTCCGAGCAGCACGGGCTGCGGGCACGACGTTGCAGAATTAGTCGTCTGATATCGTCGCGGTTAAGGGCATCCTGGTATGCTCAGCGGGCCTCGGCAAGCTTGCCCTGATCCTGTAGCGCCAGCGCCATATTGTTGTAAGCGAGGCGGTGTTTGGGCGCGATCTCGATGGTGCGGCGATAGCTCACCAGCGAATCTTCGAGGCGGCCCTGGTCCTGCAGCAGATTGCCGAGATTGTTGTGTGCTTCGGCGTAGTCGGGCGCGACGGCGATGACTTTTATGTACATCTCCTCGGCTTCTTCAGAACGGCCGAACTCCTGAACCAGCGCCGCCAGATTGCCGAGTGCCTGGGTGTATTCGGGTTTCAGCTCGATGGCGCGGCGGTAGGTCTTTTCGGCCTCTTCCTTGCGCCCGGTCGATTGCAGCACCACGCCGAGATTGCTCAGCGCCTGGGGATATTCCGGATTGTGTTCAAGTGCCTGGCGATAGGCTTTCTCGGCCTCTTCCCCGCGTCCCAGCGCCTGCAGCGCGACGCCCTGATTGTTATGCGCGAGCGCACTCGCGGGATTGAGCTCGAGCGCCCGCCCGGCGACATAGATGACATCCTCATAGCGGCTGAGTTTGATCAGCGCGGCACACAGGCGATGCAGCAGTTGGCCGTTCTCGGGCGTCAGCTTGAGCGCTGCCTGGAGCGCTTTAGATTCGTCCTGGAAGCGCCCGGCCAGGCGGCAAGCTTCTGCCAGATTGCCGCGAAATTGCGCACTCTTGGGCGCCGCGTTAACGGCGCGCCGCAGCAGTGGCACCGCCTTCTTGGCGCGCTCGGTCTGGGTCAGAATAATGCCGAGCAAATGGTTGGCGTTGGTGGGCTCGGCGCCGAGCACGCGGCGATAACCGGCCTCGGCTTTCTTGAGGTGCCCGGCGCGCTGGTCCTCCATTGCCTGCTGGAGGGCGCCGGCCAATGCCGGGCGATTGGGGATGGTAATATTTGCCATGGCGGGAATGTAACTCATGCGGCGTCAGGGTGTACGAGTGGATATAATCTACCATTGTGACACAGCACTGCCGGCTTGTGCTATGAAACGCCCCTCAGGCGGAACGAGGACAGAAGATAATGGCCAAGGGTAAACAAACTCGGTTGGAAAGCGATTCAATCGGCAAGATCAAGGTGCCGGCGGACTGTTATTGGGGCGCGCAAACCCAGCGCAGCCTGCAGAATTTCAAGATCGGCGGTGAGCGCATGCCGACGCCGCTGGTGCGTGCGCTTGGCATCGTCAAGCTCGCCGCGGCCAGGGTCAATGTCCGGAATGGCGATCTGCCGAAGAATATTTCCAAGTCCCTGCAGCAGGCCGCGCGCGAGGTCATGGCCGGCGATCTCGATGATCAATTCCCCCTCGTTGTCTGGCAGACCGGCTCGGGCACCCAGTCCAACATGAATGCCAATGAGGTGATCGCCAACCGCGCCGCTGAGATCATGGGCAAGCCCATGGGGCTGAAAACCCCGGTGCATCCCAACGATCATTGCAATCGCGGGCAATCCTCCAACGACACCTTCCCGACCGCCATGCATATTGCCGCTGTCGAGCAGGTGTGCGGCCAATTGCAGCCGGCGCTCGCTGTGCTGCACAAGTCCCTCAGCGCCAAGGCCACCGCCTTCAAGCGCATCGTCAAGATCGGCCGCACCCATTTACAGGACGCGACGCCGCTCACCCTCGGGCAGGAATTTTCCGGCTACGCGACCCAGATAAAATACGGCCAGGCGCGCATCAAGACGGCCTTGCCGCGCCTCTACCAACTCGCCCAGGGCGGCACGGCGGTCGGCACCGGGCTCAACTCACGTGCCGGTTTCGACAAGGCATTTGCCGCCGAAGCGGCCAAGCTCACCGGCTTGCCATTCAAAACAGCGGAGAACAAGTTCGAGGCCCTGGCCGCCCACGACGCCGTGATCGAGATGTCGGGCGCGCTCAACACGCTCGCCGCCAGCCTGATGAAGATCGCCAACGATGTCCGCCTGCTCGGCTCCGGCCCACGCTGCGGCATCGGCGAATTGTCGCTGCCGGCCAATGAGCCCGGCTCGTCGATCATGCCGGGCAAGGTCAACCCGACGCAATCGGAGGCGCTCACCATGGTGTGCGTCCAGGTGATGGGCAATCACACCGCGATCACCATCGCCGGCTCGAACGGCCATTTCGAGCTCAATGTGTTCAAGCCGGTGATGATCTACAATCTGCTGCAATCGATCCGCCTGCTCGCCGACGGCGCACGCAGTTTCTCCGATAATTGCGTGCGCGGCATCGAGCCCAACCATGCGCGTATCGAGCAATTGCTGCATGAATCCCTGATGCTGGTCACCGCACTCAACCCTTATATCGGTTACGACAACGCGGCCAAGGCAGCGAAAAAAGCCCACACAGATGGCACTACGCTCAAGGAGGCGGCGTTGGCGCTTGGACTTCTCAGCGAGGCCGAGTTCGATAAATGGGTAGACCCTCTGAAGATGGTTGGCCCAAGTAAGTAGTGATTTTCCAAATGGCAATTCGCTTTGCGTATTGCCATTTGGCAAGCGCGACCGCGCGCCCGAGCTTATGCGAAGTAAGCAAAGGGCGCGGATGCGCCCGCTCGGCGATTGAGGGGGCATACAACGGGTCATTCTTATGACCCGTTGGTACTGACAATGACACAATCCATCGGAAAATATTCTGTCGCCATAGATGGTCACCGCACGTCGGTTTCGCTGGAGCCGGAATTTTGGCAGGCCTTGAAGGAAATTGCCGCCAAACGGCAGGAATCGCTCAGCGACTTGGTGAGCGAGGTGGACCGCACGCGTGAGGGAAACCTGTCGAGCGCGCTTCGCGTGTTTGTGCTGAGGGAATTCGGCAAGTAGTCCGGATTACGAAAAAAAATTCCCGTAGCCGAGGGGTGAGCGAGGCGCGCGCTTTGCGACGGGCTTTCGTCTTGCCCGACTTGTTTCAGGGGCATTGACACGTTAAGTCGGTGGCCGGCGCGGGCGAGGGCCGGTACCGTCGG
>JAPYQV010000118.1 GCA_029937205.1 Alphaproteobacteria bacterium | reverse complement strand
TACAGCGATAGGCTCCGGCAATATCGGCTCGACAAATGTGCTGCGTACCGTCATCAAGCCGCTCGCCGCGGCAAACCTGCTGCTCGACGGCGGCAAGGTCGCGGGCTCCGTATTGATCTGCGCCATATATGGCCCTGATCTGGCGCTGACCGCCGGCGCCGGCGCGGTGATCGGCCATGTGGCGCCGATCTGGCTGCTATTTCGCGGCGGCAAGGGCGTGGCGACCAGCCTCGGCGTGCTGCTTGCCCTCGACTGGCGGCTCGGTCTGATCGCCTTGGCCGTGTGGCTCGCCACGGCGGTCCTGTTCCGCTTTTCATCCTTGGCCGCACTCGTGGCCGTGGTATCGGCGCCGGGCTTTGCCTATTTGTTGAGCGGCCGCCAGCTCGCCGAATTGGCCGGGCTGCTCGCCATTATCGTCGTGCTCAAGCACCACGCCAATATCCGGCGTCTCTTCAGCGGCCAGGAATCCAAAATCGGCGCGAAGAAGGAAAGTTGACAAAATAGTTGCTCAATAGATTGTTTTTGATAATTTTCTATTAATGGTTGATAATAAGACCCTCGGCGACAAAGAGCGCATTGACTGGCTACGCCTGTCGCGCAGTGAAAATGTCGGCCCCGTCACTTTCATGGCGTTGTTGGAGCGCTATAGCAGCGTGGCCGAAGCGCTTGATGCGCTACCGGCATTAGCGCGCGGCGGCGGGCGCAAGCGGAATATCAAACTGTTTTCCAAAGCCGCCGCCGAGCGGGAAATTGCCGACCTCGCCAAAATTGGCGGCCGCTTTATTGCCTGCCGCGAGCCGGGCTATCCGGCACCCCTTGCGGCGCTCGCCGATCCACCGCCCTTGATCGCCATCCGCGGTCATGGCCATCTCCTGGAGAATGATATTGTCGCCATTGTCGGCGCCCGCAACGCTTCGGCCAACGGCGTTCGCTTCGCCAAGCATTTGGCAACCCAATTGGGCGCCGCCGGTTTTGCCGTGGTCTCGGGCATGGCGAAGGGCATCGATACGGCAGCCCACCAGGGTGCGCTGGAGAGTGGCACGCTCGCGGTGATGGGCGGCGGCGTGGACGTGATCTATCCGAAACAGAATGCCGCGCTTTATGAGGATATTGTCGCGCGCGGCGTGGTGATCGCCGAATCGACGCTCGGCACGGTGCCCCAGGCGCGCCACTTCCCGCGCCGCAACCGGATCATTTCCGGCCTGGCGCGCGGCGTCGTCGTGGTCGAGGCGGCGCCGCGCTCGGGATCGCTGATTACCGCCCGTCTCGCCGGCGAACAGGGCCGCGAAGTGTTTGCCGTGCCGGGCTCGCCGCTCGACCCGCGCAGCCGCGGCACCAACGGCCTGATCCGCGACGGCGCTATATTGGTGCAGAGCGCGGAAGACATTATCGAAGCCCTCGCGGAGACGCCGCCACAGGCTCTCGGCGACCGTTCAGGGCCGGATTTTGACGCCCCCGGAATGGCCGCGGTGGGCGAATCCGAACTGGCCACGGCCCGCCCCACCGTGCTCGAACTGCTCGGGCCGAGCCCGGTGCCGATTGACGAATTGATGCGTCAGAGCAGGTTGACACCCGCCCTGCTACTCACCATCTTGTTGGAACTTGAGCTGGCGGGCCGATTGGAACGTCATGCAGGAAGTCAGGTTTCGTTAATAGAATCAGTGTGATAATTCGCACCACTCCGGCCCGAGAAATTATACCGAATGAATGTCGTCGTCGTCGAATCGCCCGCTAAAGCATCGACCATCAATAAATATTTAGGCCCGGACTTTGTGGTTCTGGCCTCCTATGGCCATGTGCGCGACCTGCCACCCAAGGACGGTTCCGTGCGCCCCGACGAGAATTTCGAGATGACCTGGGCGGTCACAGACGGCGCCGAGAAAAATATTCGCGCCATCGGCAAGGCGCTCAAAAATTCCGATCATCTCTATCTCGCCACTGACCCGGACCGCGAGGGTGAGGCGATCTCGTGGCATGTCATGGACGAGCTCAAGGGGCGCAATCTCCTGAACGGCATCGCTGTCGAACGGGTGGTCTTTACCGAAATTACCAAAAGCGCCGTGCTCGCCGCCATGGCGAATCCGCGCCAGCTCGACGATGATTTGGTCGATGCCTACCGCGCGCGCCGGGCGCTGGATTATCTCGTCGGCTTCACACTGTCGCCGATCCTGTGGCGCAAATTGCCGGGCTCACGCTCCGCCGGGCGGGTGCAATCTGTTGCGCTGCGCCTGATTTGTGAGCGCGAAGCCGCCATCGAGGCGTTCGTGGCGCGCGAATATTGGACCGTCGCGGCCAAACTAAAGACCGCCGACGGCAAAGACATCGTAGCCCGCTTGACCCATCTCGACGGCAAGAGGCTGGACAAGTTCGACCTCCCGGATGAAGCGCGGGCGATGGCCGCGCGCGACCGCATCCAAGCCGGCGAGCACTGCGTCGAGAATATCGAAGCCAAGCGCACGCGGCGCAATCCGTCGCCACCCTTCACCACTTCGACCCTGCAGCAGGAGGCCTCGCGCAAGCTCAGCTTCACGGCGCGGCAAACCATGGGCGTGGCGCAGCAGCTTTATGAAGGCCGCGAAATAGACGGCGAACATATCGGCTTGATCACCTACATGCGGACCGACGGCGTGCATATCGCGGCCGAAGCGGTGAGCGCGGCGCGCGCCACCATCGGGCGCGAATATGGCAAACCCTACGTGCCGGATGAGCCGCGCGCCTATCGCGCCCAGGCCAAAAATGCACAGGAAGCGCATGAAGCGATCCGCCCGACCGATCTCAGCCGTTTGCCGGCCAGTGTACGCGGCGCCCTCAGCGAGGATCAGGCGCGACTTTACGAGTTGATCTGGAAGCGCACCCTGGCGAGCCAGATGGCGAGCGCCGAGATTGACCAGACTGCGATTGTCATCACGCCCAGCGTCGGCGCGCACACCTTGCGCGCCACCGGCTCAGTGATCGCATTTGATGGCTTTCTCAGGCTCTATCAAGAAGGCCGCGACGAACCCAATGGCGAGGATGGCGACCGCCGTCTGCCGAAAGTGGAGAAGGGCCAACCGCTCTCCCTTGCCACCGTCCTGCCGGAGCAACATTTTACCGAGCCGCCGCCACGCTTTTCCGAAGCCAGCCTGGTGAAGGAACTGGAACGCCTCGGCATCGGCCGGCCCTCGACCTACGCTTCCATTATTTCCGTGCTGCAGGACCGCGATTACGTTCGTCTCGACCGACGGCGCTTTGTGCCGGAGGACCGCGGCCGAATCGTCACCGTCTTCCTCGAGAATTATTTCCGCCGCTATGTGGAGTATGACTTCACCGCCGCGCTGGAAAACGATCTCGACAATATCTCCGACGGACAGCTCAACTGGCAAAAGGTGCTCGCCGATTTCTGGACCGATTTCAAAGGCGCCATCGACGAGACGGCGGAACTGCGCATCAAGCAGGTCATCGAGGTTCTCGACGACACCCTGGCGCCGCATTTGTTTCCGCCCTCAACCGATGGCAAGGACCCGCGCGTCTGCCCGTCCTGCGACGATGGCCGGCTTAATCTAAAGCTCGGCAAACACGGCCCCTTTATCGGCTGTACGAATTATCCCGATTGCCGCCATACCCGCCCGCTCAATGGCGATGCAGATGAAGATTCAGGGCCGCGCGAGATTGGCATGCATCCCGATCACGATGTGATGGTCTCGTTGCGCAAAGGGCCGTTTGGCCATTATGTCCAGTTGGGCGAGGCCGGCGAAGACGGCAAGAAGCCCAAACGGGTCTCGCTGCCGCGCGACATGATGCCGGACCGGGTCGATCTGGAATTGGCCCTCGGTCTCTTGTCACTTCCGCGTGACATTGGTCCCCATCCCGAAGGCGGCAAGATGATCAGCGCCGGGATCGGCCGCTTCGGCCCCTATGTCAAACATGACGGCAAGTTCAAATCGCTCAAGAAGGACGACGACATCCTCAGCATCGGCCTCAACCGCGCCGTGGTGCTGTTGGCCGAAGTCAGCCAGCGTGGCGGTTCCGTGCTGCGCGAATTGGGCGAACATCCCGATGACGGCGGGCCAATAACCCTAAAAAAGGGCCGCTATGGTCCCTACGTGCAGCACAAACGCACCAACGCCACCCTGCCCAAGGGTGTGGAAGAGAATGCCATTACCCTGGACCAAGCGGTGGCGTTGATTAACGCCAAGGCGGCCAAGAAGAAGGGCGGCGCCAAGAAGAAAGCGGCACCGAAGAAAAAGGCTGCGACCAAGAAGAAGACGACGGCGAAGAAGAAACCGGTCGCCAAAGCGAAAAAGAGCCCGGCCAAGGAAAGCGCTGAGGATTCCTAAATCCAAACCGCCCGGACGTCGGGCGCCCCCGCCTTTTCCTGACAAGCAAGAAATTCGCCGTTTTATCGCCGAGAGTCCGGGGCGTGTCGGCAAACGCGAGATCGCCCGTGCATTTTCCATTACCGGAGACCAGCGCGTCCAGTTACGCGCAATCCTGCGCGAGCTGAGGGAAGAAGGAGTCTTGGATTCTAATTCCCGTGGACGCGGTGGTAGCAGCGGAATAGAGACGTGCGCGTTGCCCAATGTCTCTGTGGTTGAAGTTGAGCGCATCGATTCAGACGGCGAGTTACGCGCCCGCCCGGTGAAATCCGAAGACCCGGACGGGCCCATTCCCACCATCTACATATCACCCGAAACGCCGAGCCAGGGCGCGCTCGGTGTTGGTGATCGGGTGCTGGCGCGGCTCACACCGAACGAAGACGGCAGCTACCAGGCAAACGCCATTCGGGTGCTCGATAGTGGCGGCGGGCGCCTGATCGGCCGCTTCATTGTCGATGGCAGTATTGGCGGTCGCATCGAGCCGGCGGACCGGCGCGCGCGAAACGACTATTTGGTCGCAGTGGAACATGTCGGCGACGCCATCTCGGGCGAGCTCGTGTTGGCGGAAATCCTGCCGGGGCGCACGCTTGGCCTGCCGCGCGCGCGAGTGACCGAGAGCCTCGGCTCTATGGATGAGCCAAACGCCATCAGCCTGCTCGCCATCCACGCAAATTTCATCCCGACCGAGTTTTCCGACGCCGCCCTCTCTCAAGCACAAGCCGCCGGCCCGGTTGCGCTGGGCAAACGTACGGATTTGCGAACCCTCCCGCTGGTGACCATCGACGGCGTCGATGCGCGCGATTTCGATGACGCCGTCTGGGCCGAGGCCGACACGGATTCGGGCAATCCGGGTGGCTGGCATATCCTCGTCGCCATCGCCGATGTCGCCCATTATGTGCGCCACGCTGACGCCCTCGATGAGGATGCGAGGGCGCGTGGCAATTCGGTTTATTTCCCCGACCGGGTGGTGCCGATGCTGCCCGAAGCACTCTCCAATGGCCTCTGTTCCCTGCGCCCGGATGAAGACCGCGCCTGCCTCGCGGTCCATATTTACCTCAGCGCGGACGGCGAGATACGCCGCCACAAATTCGTGCGCGGCCTGATGCGCTCCACCCGGCGCCTCAACTATGGACAGTTTCAGCAGGCGCTCGACGGCCACCCGGACGATGACCTGAAGCCGCTCATGGAGACGGTCGTCTCGCCGCTTTTTGGCGCTTATTCCGCGCTCACGACGGCGCGGCGAAAACGTGGCTCGCTGGAGCTTGAGCTGCCGGAGAAGGAAGTGAAATTGGCGCCCGACGGCAGTGTCGAGCGCATCTCCGAAACACCGCGTTACGACAGTCACAAACTGATCGAGGAATTCATGATCGCCGCCAATGTGGCGGCGGCGACGGCATTGGAAGCCAAACAGGCGGCTTGCGTTTATCGCGTCCATGATCAGCCTGATCCGGCCAAACTGGAGGGCTTGCGCGAGTTTCTCGCCGGTCTCGGCCTTAAACTGTCGCGCAGCCGCCAGCTTAACGCATCAAACCTCAACCACATCCTGGCCAAGGCGGCGGACGGCGACAACCAGCATCTGGTCAGTATCTTGGTGCTGCGCGCCCAGGCACGGGCCGAATATACGCCGCAAAATATCGGCCATTTCGGCCTTGGCCTGAAGCACTACGCCCATTTCACCTCGCCTATCCGGCGCTACGCGGATCTGCTCGTGCACCGCGCCCTGATCGCGGCGTTGGGCTTGGGCGAAGGCGGGTTGCCCGACGGCGGCGCGGTAGCCTTCCCTGAGATTTGCAGCCATATTTCCCAGACCGAGCGGCGCGCCGTGGCGGCGGAACGCGACGCCAAGGACCGCTATATCGCCGCCTATCTGGCCGAGCGGGTGGGTGCCGACTTCCCGGCGCGGATCACCGGCGTGGCACGCTTCGGCCTCTTTATCGAGCTCGACGAAAGCGGCGCCGACGGGCTGATTCCTGCGCGTTCGCTCAGCGCCGCGCGGCCGCGCCACGACCCAAGGCGCCATACGCTCAGTGTCGGCGCCACCCACTTCACCATCGGCGAGCGCGTCGTGGTACGCCTCGCCGAAGCCGATGCGCTGACCGGCGGCATGATCTTCGATCTCCTCGAAGTGAACGGCAAGACTTGGCGGCAACCGCGCCAGAGCAACAAACCCCGCCCGCGCGGGCGCGCAGCTAAACACGCCAAACGCGGCAAGCGGAGCAAGCGCAAATAATTCCCGCTCTCCCGGCACTGGCGCGCAAACCGCTCCTACGCTATTCTGATTGTTTGGATAAATGGCGGAATGAATCCGCTTTGGGGAGATGGGCGTGGCCAAACCAACGCCATCACAGCGTCGCTGGCTTGAACGCGGGCTTATTCAGCCGGGCGGAAAATTGCCCTTGTTTGACGGCGAAGGTCAGCAGATCAGCGGGCGCACCGTGCGTGCCTGCGTTGATCATGGCTGGGCCGAACCGTGGCGCCACAACCCGATCAAACCGGATTGGCTGATCTGCCGAATCACGGTCGAGGGCCGTGCGGCTGTCGGCGGCGCCGAGTAGACGCACTCGTTTCCCATGACGGAAGACAGGACGGCAGCGGATAGCGCTGCGCCGCACGACAGCGAAGCGCCGCAAACGACGCTCCGCGCCATGCTCGCGGTGATCGTCAGCACAGGCATCATCGGCCTCACCTTCGGCTATTCCCTGCCGCTGCTCGCCATCATCATGGAAAACGCCAATATCAGTTCCACCATGATCGGCTTGAGCGCCGCCAGCGAATCCGCCGCCATCGTCATTTTTGGCCGGTTCGCGCCGCGGCTTATCAGCGCGCTCGGCCTCCGGAAAACAATGTTCGTGGCGATATCGATTGGCGCGATCTCGCTCGGCGCGGTCGCTTTCACCGATCCGTACACTGTCTGGTTTCCGCTTCGCTTTATCCTCGGCGGTACCATATTTTTAAGTCTTATCGCCAGCGACATCTGGGTGGCCCAGGGCTCCAGCACCGCACGGCGCGGCCTCATGATCGCCATCTACGGAACATCGATCACCGGAGGCATGGCCGCCGGCACGCTACTGGTTCCGCTGGTCGGCAGCGACGGCACCTTCCCCATATTGATAGGCGCCGCCATTTTGGCCGGCGCGGCGCTGCCGCTTATTTTCACCTACGGCCCGGTACCCGCCATCGGGCAGGCCGTCAAACTCAACGCGCGCGCGCTCACGCTGATTGCGCCCTTGCTGGTGGCCGGAGTCTTCGCCTTCGGCGTCATCGATAC
>JAPYQV010000117.1 GCA_029937205.1 Alphaproteobacteria bacterium | reverse complement strand
CCACATAGCCGCCCGGTCCGCCGCCGAGCACGACCAAGTCGAAGGATTTTTCAGCCATTGAGTCCCCCGCTACAGCAGCATGCTAAGCGGGTCTTCGATCAGGCCCTTGAAGGCGCCGAGGAACTTCGCCCCGGCGGCGCCATCGACGACGCGGTGATCGACCGAGAGCGTACACGACATGATGGTCGCCACCGCGAGCGCGCCATCCTTCACCACCGGGCGCTGCTCGCCGGCGCCGACGGCGAGGATCATGGATTGCGGCGGGTTGATGATCGCCGAGAATTCCTTGATGCCGAACATGCCGAGATTGGAAATGCTAAAAGTGCCGCCCTGATATTCTTCCGGCATCAAACCCATGGGTTTGGCCCGGGCGCGCCCGGCCAATTCCTTCATCTCGCCGGAAAGCGCGGCCAGGCCCTTGTGATCGGCGTTACGCAAAATCGGCGTCACCAAACCATCTTCGATGGCAACGGCGACCGAGATATCGACGCCGGTATATTGCCGGATGCCGTCATTGATCCACGACGCGTTGCACTCCGGCACCTTGCGCAGTGCGAGCGCCGAGGCGCGGACGACAAAATCATTGACCGAAAGTTTGTATTCATCCGAGCGCCCATTGAGCTCCTTGCGCACCTTCAACATCGCATCGATCTCGCAATCGATGGTGAGGTAAAAATGCGGCACGGTCTGCTTGGATTCCTGCAGGCGCTGGGCAATGACCTTGCGCATCTTGCTGGTAGGAAGGTCCTCGTAAGGCCCAATCGCGGCCGACGGTGCAGCAGCCGGCGCCGCTGCCGACGCAGCCACGGCCGGTGGCGCACCGCCGCCGGCCAACGCCGCCTCGATATCCACTTTGACGATGCGCCCCTTGGGGCCGGTGCCGGCGATCGATGCCAGTTCGAGACCCGATTGCTCGGCCATGCGGCGCGCCAGCGGGCTGGCGAATATCCGCCCGCCGGGATTTGCTGCCGGAGCGGCAGCCGTTGGGGCCGCCGCTACAGGGGCCGGTGCGAGTGCCGGTGCTACGGCGGGAGCCGCGACCGCGGCGGCCGCCGCCGGTACTTGTACCTCAACCGCTTGCGCCGGTTCGGCTACCGGGATATCCCAATTGTCCAAGGCCGAGGCATCTTCGCCTTCTTCCAAAATTACGCCAATCACCGCATTGACCGGCACATTTTCCGCCCCGTCCGGGGTGACGATCTTACCGAGAGTACCCTCATCGACCGCTTCGATTTCCATCGTCGCCTTGTCGGTTTCAATTTCGCACAGAAGATCGCCGGAAGAGATCTTGTCCCCTTCCTTCTTCATCCAGCCCGCAATGTTGCCCTCGGTCATGGTGGGCGACAGCGCCGGCATGAGTACGTTTATCGGCATAGAGTTGATCTCCTTGAATATTTTTTTAGCGACACAGCTTGCGCGCTGCCTCGGCGATTGTTTCGGACTGCGGCAAGGCCAGGGTTTCCAGATTGGCGGCATAGGGCAGCGGCACGTCGCTGCCGCCGACGCGCATCACCGGCGCATCGAGAAAATCGAAAGCACGCTCGCTGACGGTGGCTGAAATCTCGGCGCCGATGCCCGCCATGGGCCAGCCTTCCTCAACCGTGATTAGGCGATTTGTCTTCTCGACCGAGGCAATGATGGTCTCGGCATCAAGCGGGCGAATGGAGCGCAGGTCAATAATCTCCGCGTCAATCCCTTCGCCGGCCAGCACCTCGGCCGCTTCGAGCGCCTTGCCGACCATGAGGGAGAAAGTGGCGATGGTGACGTCGTGCCCGGTGCGCACTACATTGGCGCTGCCAATCGGCACCAGATGATCCGCGTCGTCCGGCACGTCGAAACTCTGGCCATAGAGAATTTCGTTTTCGAGGAAAATCACCGGGTTGGGATCGCGGATGGCCGATTTTAACAGGCCCTTGGCGTCGGCGGCGGAGAACGGCGCGACGACCTTCAGTCCCGGCACATGGGCGTACCAACTGGCATAGCACTGCGAATGCTGCGCCGCGACGCGCGACGCCGCACCATTGGGGCCACGAAAGACGATTGGTACGTTTACAAGCCCGCCTGACATGTAGTTTGTTTTGGCCGCTGAATTAACGATCTGATCGATTGCCTGCATGGCGAAATTAAAGGTCATGAATTCGACAATCGGCTTGAGGCCGGCCATGGCCGCGCCGATGCCGATACCGGCGAAGCCCGCCTCGGTAATCGGTGTATCGATGACGCGGCGCGCGCCGAACTCCTCGAGCAATCCCTGGCTCACTTTGTAAGCGCCTTGATACTCGGCTACCTCTTCGCCCATCAGGAAAACGTCCGCATCATTGCGCATTTCCTCTGCCATGGCATCACGCAGCGCCTCGCGGACGGTCAATTCAGCCATGATCCGTTCCCCCGCTCACGCTTCAGCCATGATGTCGGTAAAGAGTTCGGCGGCATCCGGCACCGGATTGTTCTGGGCAAACTCCGCCGCGTCATTGACCTCGGCTTTGACCGCCTTATCGACCTCGCGCAACGAATCGTCATCGGCATGGCTGGCTTCGATCAGGAGATCGCGGACATACTCGATCGGATCGCGCTCCTGGCGCACCTTGGAGACTTCCTCGCGGGTGCGGTATTTGGCCGGGTCCGACATGGAGTGGCCGCGGTACCGGTAGGTTTTCATTTCGAGCAGCACCGGCCCGTCATTGGCGCGGCATTGCGCCACCGCTTTCTCGGACGCCGCATGCACCGCCAGCACATCCATGCCGTCGACCTGTTGGCCGGGAATGCCGAACGCCTCGCCGCGCTGGCACAGTTCCTGCACCGCAGTTGAGCGCGCCACCGAGGTGCCCATGGCATATTGATTGTTCTCTATCACGAAGATCACTGGCAACTTCCACAGCGCCGCCATATTGAAAGCCTCGAATACCTGGCCTTGATTGGCCGCGCCGTCGCCGAAATAGGTCACCGAAACGCGGTCATTGCCACGGTATTTATTGGCGAAACCGAAGCCGGCGCCGAGCGGCGCCTGGGCACCGACAATGCCGTGCCCGCCATAAAACCCGCCCTCCGGCGTAAACATATGCATGGAGCCGCCCTTACCCTTGGACACCCCGTCGGCGCGCCCGGTCAGCTCGGCCAACACCGTCCTTGGATCGGTGCCCGCCGCCAGCATATGGGCATGGCAGCGATAGCCGGTGATCACTGTATCGCCTGGTTCCAAGGCATGTTGCAGCCCGGTCACCACCGCTTCCTGGCCGATATAAAGATGACAAAAGCCGCCGATCAGGCCCATGCCGTACATCTGACCCGCCTTCTCCTCGAAGCGGCGTATCATCAGCATTTCGCGGTAATAGGTTTCCAGGGTTTCGCGCGTGACGGCCGCTTTGCCGCCCCGCTTCGCCCCCGATTTCGCGTTTTTTGATTTCTTCTTGGCGCCGGCCATGAATTCTCCCAACTGCAACGACCCTGAATTTGGGGCGCAGGAACGGAGCCCTCAAGCTACCCGCAGCACGGCAGGCTGGCAAGGGCATGACGGCATTAATTACTTGCCATACTATGTATATAAACGGTGAAGAAAGTGTGATGGACCTCAGCCGTCGGCCGGGCGCTGCAACAGGATCAACTCGCCCGGCTTAACCAGGTTAAGAACCGCACGCGCACGCTCATCCAACAGGTCGAGATCGAGGCTTTCCGGGCGCAACAGCGCCACCCGATGGGCCAGCGTATCGCGCCGCCCTTGTTCGACCGTTAAATGTTGCTTGGCCTCGGCGACATCCTGGCCACGCTGAATCCAGGCGAGCAGCCCGCCATCGCCCTGAACGCCGGTATAGCCAAGATAGACAAGCGCCAACGAACCCAGCAGCGGCGCTATCATAAAGCGCACCCGTTTCCTGAATTCGCGAATCATGGAGCCCATGGGATTTAAGGAATCACAGGCGAATCCACCCTGTCAATAGGCCACGGCCGTGGCGCTGTAGGATTGCGCCCCCTCGGCGCTGACAAATCCATCGGCCAAATCATCCCGCAAAGCTTGCGCCGCTCGCTCGCCTGGCGCGCCGTAACCGCCACCGCCCGGTGACAGGATCAGGATCAAATCGCCGCGCCGCAAGATGATATTAATGAATTTCGTCGGGCTGATGGTGCCGAATACATCACTGAAAGTGCGGTATTCCTGCGTTCCATTCTGCCGCACATAAATGCCGCCGGGCGTGCCGGGCGCACCGCCGAACAGCCCCCACGGCCCCTCCTTCATGCGATCAAACAGCGCGCTCACGGTGATTTCATCGCACACCACTTCGAACACCCGGCGGATACCGAGCCCGCCGCGCATGGTTCCGGCGCCACCGGAATCGGTGCGCAGGCTGTATTCCAGGGTGCGCAGCGGGAAGCGGCTTTCAAATACCTCGATCGGCGTCGCCCGGATGGTGCTGGCATGGGCGGGGCATTGCGCGCTGTTGCCGTCCATCGTAAGGCGCCCGCCCCAGCCACCGCCGTCGAGTTGATAGTGGGTGTAGAATTCACCGGTATCGGGATGCACGCCACCGAGCAGCAGATTGCACGCCGAGCCGCCCTCGGCCGCGCCGACGCGTTCTGGAATCGCCTGGGCGAGCGCGCCTTGAATGGCCGTGATAACGCGCGGCTGTCCTTCGGTATTGCCGGCCACGCTGGGTGCGGGAAACACCGGATTGACCACCGTGCCGGGCGGCGCAATGACCTTGATCGGTAAAAAACAACCTTTGTTGAGCGGCACATCGCGCGCATTGATGCTCTGCAGAACGGCATTGCAGCCGGCGGCGGCAGTGGCGACGTAGGTGACATTGATCGGGCCCAGCGCCTGGGCGTCGGAATCGGACAGATCAATGATTATCTCATCGTCCATGATTTCGACCCGTGAGCGAATGGTGTAGGACTTGGCCACGACGCCGTCATCCTCGATATAATCCTCGAAGCGATAGGTGCCGTTCGGCATTTTATTGATTTCACTGCGCGTCCATTTTTCGGCGTGCTCGATCAGCGCATCGCCGATGCGGCCGAACGCGTCCGAGCCAAGCCGCGCAATCAATTCCTGCAAGCGGCGCTCGGCCGTCGTGAGCGAACCCATGATGGCGTGAAAGTCACCCCAGGTGGTGTTCGGCGTGCGGTGATTGGCCATAACGATGCGCCACACGTCTTTGACATATTCTCCCTCGGCCATCAGCTTGACCGGCGGCAGGCGCAAGCCCTCCTGAAAGACCTCGGTCGCGGTGGTGGCGAACGAACCTGGCGCCATGCCGCCGATCTCGGCGATATGGGCGATGTTGGCGGCGAAGCCGACCAATTCGCCGTCGAGAAAGACCGGCTTCAAGAGGAGATGTTCCGGCATATGGCACTGGCCGCGATAGGGATCGTTATGGACGATCACGTCGCCCGGCAAAAAGCTCTCGATGCCGAGCTCCTCGACGCACTGGGGCACGGTATGCAGGCCGGCGCAGATGATCGCCGGGTTCATCTCGGCCTGGCCGATCAAGCGGCAGTCCTTGTCGAAAATCATGCACGAGAAATCGCGCGACTCACTGAAGATCGGCGAATAGGCGGTGCGCACCATGGTGTTCGCCATTTCGTCACAGATGTTTCTGAGCGCATTGTTGACGATGGTGAGCGTCACCGGGTCGCGCTCCGGTGCGGTGGCGGCCGCCAGACTGTCCGCGGCGCGGCGCACGCTGACAACAAGACTGCCATCCGGTTCTATTTCGACCACATCGCCGGGGTGCACCAGGGTGGTCGCATCCATTTCCTCGATGATCGCCGGCCCTTCGATACGGCTGCCGGCCCGCAATCCATCACGGCGGTAGATCGCCGTCTCGACAAAACCCTCAAGGGAAAAATAGACCGGGCGCGCGCGCTTGTCCCCGCCCCTGGCCGCGCCATCGCCGCCCGCCGGCGCCGTGAAAACCGCTTCGGCGGCTTCTTCACCGAGCGCCACAACCCGAACTTCGGTGACCTCCACCACCTTGCCGCGCATGGAATAGCCGTAAAGCTCTTCATGGCGCACATGCAGATCCTGAATCGCCTGCTCGAACATTGCCGCATCAATTTCAAGGCCGGTGAGCATAATCAGCTCACCGAAGCTCTGCCCGAGATAGCGCATGTTGAGCAGGACACGGCTCTCGGCCTCACCGGCGAGCCCTTCGCGCCGGAGTTCCGCCGCCGCCTCGGCGATGATTTCCGAGATCTGCGCGCCGAGTGCGGCATAATCGATTTTGTCCGAGCGGTGCAGCACTGTGCGCGCCTTGTCGACGCGCTGGTTGGTCAAGAGCGTGCCGAGCGCCGAACACAGACCGGGATGGGGCGGCACCACGACGCGGCTCATATTGAGCCGTGCAGCCACATCGGAGGCATGCAGCGAGCCGGCGCCGCCGAACGCCGCAAGGCCGAATTCGCGGTGGTCGAGGCCGCGCTCGACCGTCATCAGGCGAATCGCATCGGCCATGTTCTCCGCCGCCGTATCGAGAATGGCGAGCGCCGTCTCCTCGATGCTGAGGTCCAATTGCTTGGCCAGCGAGGCGACCGCCTCGTGCGCCAGTTCGGACTTCAGTTTCATGCGCCCGCCGAGGAAGAAATCCGCATCGAGCCGTCCGAGCACGATATTGGCATCGGTGATGGTCGGCTCAGTTCCGCCCCGGCCATAGCAGGCCGGCCCCGGCGCAGCGCCAGCACTTTTCGGCCCGACGCGGAGAAAGCCGCCATTGTCCATATAGGCAATCGAGCCGCCGCCGGCGCCGATGGTGGTATAGTCGATAAACAGTGCGCTCACCGGCACGCCCCACTCGACTTCATATTCGGTCGTTGAGCCGAACTCGCCGTCGATGATCAGGCCGACATCGGCGCTGGTGCCGCCCATATCGAGGGTGACACCTTTACCGCCAAGATGGTCGCGCGCAAAGCGTCGCCCGGCGATCACGCCGCCGGCCAGGCCGGAGAGAAAAATCTGCACCGGCACATCGGCGGCGGAGACCGCATCGGCATGGCCGCCATTGGATTTCATCAGGGTGAGCGGCGCGCGCACGCCCTCGGCCTTGAGATCATCCGACAGGCGGGCGACGAAACGCTGCAACAGGCGCTTGATCGAGGCGTCGACAATGGTCGTCGTGGCGCGCTCATATTCGCGCCAAATCGGCGAGACCCGGCTCGATAGCGAGACCGGCAGCTCGGGAAACCGCTCGGCAAGATAATCGCCGATGCGCGCTTCATGCGCGGGGTGCACATAGGAGAACAGCAGATTGACCGCCACCGCCCAATCACTGCCTGAATCACTGGCCGACTCACTGGCCGACTCACTAGCCGACTCACTGGCCGAATCACCGCCCAGATCGCTGGCGAGCCAGCTATCGATCCAATCGCCGAGGCGCACCAGCTCGCTCTCGACCAGCGCTGTCAGCACATTGCCCTTGTGATCGGCGCGCTCCGCGATGCCAAACACATGCCGTCGACGCACGCCGGAATCGGGTTTCGGCCAGGCCGGGTTGTAGGCTTCCTTGCGATCGATGCGGCCAATGATCGGTACATCCTCAACCCCCTTTGTGCCGACATAAAGCACCGTCGCACCCTTCTTTTGCAGCCCGGCATTGGTGGCGATGGTGGTGCCGAGCACGATGCGGTCGATGTCCTCGGCGGCAACGCCGGCCTCG
>JAPYQV010000116.1 GCA_029937205.1 Alphaproteobacteria bacterium | reverse complement strand
TCGTTATCCTGCAGCCAATAAAACGCGCGGCCGGCGGCCACGGTGTGGACCGGAAAGGGATCGGGAACATTGAACGAGATATCGTAAAGCCGGGCCGAGCGCTGTAAATCGTGATGCGAATAGGGTCCCTTGACCGGCTGCGAGATCAACGGGCCGGTACCGAGCTTTTTGAATACCGCGCCCAACAAATATGGCCGCCAGTTGACTTCGCAATTATGCTTCTCCGCCAGGGCATCGATACGCTGCGAGCCGAGATAGCCATAGGGCGAGGAAAAATCGAAATAGAACTCGATCGGTTGGGACATTTGGTGACTCCCTTCTCTACTCCGCTGCGATGGCGCGGCTGATGACGATGCGCTGCACGTCGCTGGTGCCTTCGTAAATTTTGCACACCCGCATATCGCGCCAATAGCGCTCGACCGGAAAATCATTGAGGTAGCCGTAGCCGCCGAATGTCTGAATCGCGTCTGAACAAACCTGCTCGGCCATTTCGGAAGCGAACAGCTTGGCCATGCAGGCCTCTTTAATGCACGGTTGGCCGGCGTCGCGCAGGCGCGCGGCGTTATGGATCAACAGGCGCGCCGCCTCGATCTGGGTCGCCATGTCGGCAAGACGGAAGCTCACTGCCTGATGCTCGAAGATCGGCTTGCCGAAGGTTTCGCGCTCCTTGGCATAAGCCAGGGCCGCTTCGTAAGCAGCACGCGCGGCACCAAGTGCCTGTGAGGCGATACCGATGCGCCCGCCTTCCAGATTTGAAAGCGCAACGCGGTAACCCTCGCCCGGATTGCCGAGCATGAGATCGAGCGTCAGGCGCATATCCTCGAATACGATCTGGCAGGTGTCGTGCGCCCTTTGCCCTAGTTTTTGTTCATGGCTGGCGACGGTGTAGCCTTCCGTATCGGTCGGCACGATGAAGCAGCTCAAACCCTTCTTGCCGGCCTCCGGGTCGGTCACGGCGAATACAAGTGCCACGTCGGCCTTGGAACCCGATGTGATGAATTGTTTGGTGCCGTTCATGACGTAGGAATTACCGTCCATCACCGCGCGCGTTCGGAGCGCCCCGGCATCCGAGCCGGTGTGCGGTTCGGTTAAACAAAAAGCGCCGAGCATTTCGCCGCGCGCCAGCGGCTTCAGAAAGCGTTCCTTCTGTTCTTCCGAGCCGAAGCCAAGGATGCCGGCGCAGACCAGGGAGTTATTTACGCTCATGGCGGTCGAGGTACCGACATCGCCGACGGCGACCTCCTCCATGGCCAGCGCATAGGCGACGTGATCCGTGCCGGCGCCGCCATATTCCTCCGGTATCATCATGCCCATCAACCCGAGCGCGCCCATGCGCTTGTACATATCCTCGGGGAAGCCACCACTCCGGTCCCACTCGGCTGCGTGGGGCGTCAGCTCATTGGCGGCAAAGTCCCGCGCCATATCGCGAATCATGCCTTGTTCTTCGGTCAGGAATTGGCTTCCGTTGTTGCTCATCAGGGGCTCCGTGTTCAGGGCAATATTTCGAAATGGCAATCCTTGGGCACGCAATCGGCGCCGTTGATGGGAATCATATCCTGCGGACAGCAGGAAAACACCACCACCGCGTCAATCTCGGCGCGCAGCACGACATAGTCGCCAGTCTTGCTTAAGGGTGGCTCGAAACTGACTGAGCCATCCTCGGCCACCGGAATATTCATCCACATGTTCCACGGTGCCGGCGTTTCGGGCGGCGTCATACCAAGTTCGCCGAGCGCTGCGGCGAGATTGTCGGTGCAACTATCGTGGTGGCCTTCGCAACCAAGCTGTTCATAGCGATAACGGTCGCAGGCGGCGATCAGGGTATCGTGAAGCCCAGGCGAGCTATCTTCCACAAGCGTGAGGAACGGCGCGCGCCGGTTGCTCACCATAGTGTCGCCGACATGAGGAAAGATGCCGCCGATAGCCGCGCGGCTATGCTCCATGGACATGAACTCGTTGAGGTCCATCGCATTGAAGGCCCAGGTATCGACGACCTGGGAGCCATGCGTATTGACGAGCTTGACGCGCTTGCCGGCATCCAGCCTGAGCGCCTTGCCGAGGCGCGCCGGAACCGTAACTGGCATCAGTGCACGCGCTCGACGGCAATGGCGGTTGCCTCACCGCCACCGATGCACAAAGCGGCGAGCCCCTTGTCCTCGCCATATTTCTCCATCGCCGCCAACAGGGTGACGATCAGGCGGGCGCCGGACGCGCCGATCGGATGGCCGAGCGCACAGGCGCCGCCATGGACATTGACCCTGTCGTGCGGAATGTCGCAATCGCGCATTGCCGCCATGGTGACGACGGCAAAAGCCTCGTTGATCTCGAACAGGCCGACTTCGTCCTTGGTCCAACCGACTTTGTCGAGCAGGCCGGTAATCGCCGGACCCGGCGCGGTGGTGAACCATTCCGGCTCATGGGCATGAGTGGCGTGGCCGCGAATTATGCCAAGCGGCTTCAGGCCGCGCTTATCGGCTGCGGAGCGGCGCATCAGCACCAGCGCCGCGGCGCCGTCGGATATGGAGCTCGAATTGGCCGCCGTGACCGAGCCGTCCTTGGCGAAGGCCGCGCGCAGTTTCGGGATCTTATCGAAATTCGCTTTCGGCGGTTGCTCGTCCTGGCTCACGACCGTCTCGCCCTTGCGGGTCTTGACGGTAAACGGCGCAATTTCGCCCTCGAACGAGCCGTCCTCGATAGCGGTGCGGGCGCGGTTCAGCGAGGTAATGGCGAATTCATCCTGCTGCTCGCGGGTAAATTGGTATTTCTGCGCCGTCGCCTCGGCAAACACGCCCATCAGAGTGCCCTTCTCATAGGCATCCTCGAGGCCATCCAGGAACATATGATCTTTCACCGCGCCGTGCCCCATGCGGTAACCCTGGCGCGCTCGGTCGAGCAGATAGGGCGCATTGCTCATGCTCTCCATACCGCCCGCCACCATGATGTCATTGGTTTCGGCGGTGATCATGTCATGGGCGAACATGGCCGCCTTCATGCCGGAGCCACACATTTTGTTAATCGTGGTGGCGCCGACGGATTGCGGAATGCCGCCGCCAATCGAGGCCTGGCGCGCCGGCGCCTGCCCCTGCCCGGCTGAAAGTATGTTGCCCATCACGACCTCATCGACATCCTCGCCGGCGAGCCCGGCGCGCGCCAACGCGGCGCGGATCGCGGTCGCACCCAGTTCCGAGGCGGTGGCGCCCGCCAGATCGCCCTGAAACCCGCCCATGGGAGTCCGCGCCATGCCGACAATCACAATTGGGTCCTTTGTGGGTCCGTCACTCATGCGCTATTTCCTTTGCCAATTGGGCCGCTCGCCGGCCAACGCTGCCTTATTATTATATTATATTGCAAGTGCGAAATCCAAGTGCCTCATATTTAGCAATTGCAGCATTTATATTTTAATTATTTATACCAGTTGGTTACATCGTGTCGTTAAACAATTCTCTGCCGATCAACATGCGGCGAATCTCGCTGGTTCCGGCGCCGATTTCATAAAGTTTGGCATCACGCAGCAGGCGACCTGGGGGCGATTCGTTGATGTAGCCCATGCCGCCCAGGGCCTGGATCGCCTCGAGCGCCATCCAGGTCGCCTTCTCCGACGCGTAGAGAATGGCGCCGGCGGCGTCCTTGCGGCTGGTTTCGCCGCGGTCGCAGGCCTTTGCCACGGTGTAAACATAGGCGCGGGCCGAATTCATCGTGGTGTACATATCGGCGAGCTTGCCCTGCATCAGTTGAAATTCGCCGATCGGCTTACCGAACTGTTTGCGCTCATGCACATAGGGCAGGACGCAATCCATGCAGGCCTGCATGATGCCGAGCGGCCCGGCAGCCAGAACCGCGCGTTCGTAATCGAGCCCACTCATCAACACGTTCACGCCCTTGTTGAGTTCGCCGAGGATATTTTCCTCCGGCACCTCGCAATCCTCGAACACCAATTCACAGGTGTTGGAGCCGCGCATGCCGAGCTTGTCGAGCTTCTGCGCCGTCGAAAATCCGGCCATGCCCTTCTCGATAATAAAGGCGGTAATGCCCCGGCTGCCGGCCTCCGGGTCTGTTTTGGCGTAGACCACCAGCACTTCCGAATCCGGGCCGTTGGTGATCCACATCTTACTGCCGTTCAAAACATAACGGTCGCCCTTTTTTTCGGCACGTGTACTCATGCCGACGACGTCCGAGCCGGCACCGGGCTCGCTCATGGCGAGCGCGCCGACATGCGCTCCGGAGATCAGTTTGGGCAAATATTTCTGTTTCTGCGTTTCATTGCCGTTGCGCCGCAATTGATTGACGCAAAGGTTGGAGTGGGCACCGTAGCTCAAGCCGACCGAGGCCGAGGCGCGGCTGATTTCCTCCATGGCGACGGCATGTTCGAGATAGCCGAGGCCAGAACCGCCGAGCTCCTCTTCCACTGTGATGCCAAGCAGGCCGAGCTCGCCGAGACGCGGCCAGAGATCGCGCGGGAACTCGTTGCTGCGGTCGATTTCTGCGGCACGCGGCGCAATTTCCGTCGCCGAAAAGCTCTCGACCGTATCGCGAATCATGTCGGCGGTCTCGCCCAGGCCGAAATTAAGGCCGGGCCATCGATTTGGAATCATTTTCTTCTCCTCTTGGGCATGCCGGAGATTACTAGAGGAGGAACATGCCAGCCAGCCCCAGAAAGGCCAAAAACCCGATCACATCGGTGACGGTAGTCAAGAGCACGCCCGCCGCCGTTGCCGGATCGATGCGCAAACGCCAGAGCACCACCGGAATGATCAGGCCGAACATGCCGGCCACCAGCATGTTGATGACCATGGCGCCGCCGATCACAAAGCCGAGCGCCATATCCGCGTACCAGGCGGCCGCCACGCCGCCGGTCAGGACAGCGAACACAATGCCGTTCAACAATCCGACAATCGTCTCCTTGCCGAACACCCGGTGGACATTGCTGAGCGAGAGATCCTTGGTGGCGATAGCGCGTACCGCAACGGTCAAAGTTTGGGTACCGGCATTGCCGCCCATGGAGGCGACAATCGGCATCAGAACGGCGAGCGCCACCATTTGGTCGATGGTGCCGGAAAACTGATAGATCACGAAGGACGCGAGAATGGCGGTTGCCAGATTGACCAGCAACCAGATGAAGCGCCCGCCCGCCGTTTGCAGCGCGGCGCGGTAGATATCCGCCTCCTGCACGCCGCTTAGGCGGAATATATCCTCTTCCGCCTCTTCCTGAACGACATCGAGCACATCGTCGACGGTAATCATGCCGATCAGGCGCCCGCTGGCGCCTACCACCGGTGCCGAAATTAGATCGTATTGATCGAAAACGAAGCCGATCTCCTCCTGGTCGGTATCCGCCGGTATGACATGCAGTTCGCGCTCCATAATATCGCGCAGGCGGATCGGTCTTTGACTGCGCAGCAGGCGATTGAGGCGCACGGTGCCGATCGGTTCCTGGCGTGGATTGACGACGAAAATTTCATAGAAATCATCCGGTAAATCGTCGTTCTCGCGCATGAAATCGATGGTCTGCCCAACCGTCCAGAAGGCCGGCAGGCTGATCACCTCGCGCTGCATCAGGCGCCCGGCGCTGTTCTCCGGATAGGTCAGGCTTTCCTGAACGCCGATGCGGTCCGCCTGGTTCGGCAGGGCCTCAAGGATTTCGCGCTGCTGCGGCGGATCGAGGTCCTCAAGCACCGCAACCGCATCGTCGGTGTCCAGGTCGGAGATGGCCTCGGCAACTTTGTGGGCATCGAGCTGGCGAATAATGGTTTCGCGCACATCATCTTCGATGAAGGCGAGCACTTCGCCGCTTACCGCATCGCCGGCCAGGGAAACGAATTGGTGACGGTCATCACTGGGCAGGCGTTCAATTAAATCGGCAATGTCAGCGTCGTGCAGCGGTGCGATCAATTCGCGCAATCCGTCCGAATCACTCCGGTCGACGGCGTTGCGAACCGTCCGCACCAGAGCGGCAGTTAAGGCGTAGAGTCCTTCTTCGTTGCTTGCTTCGGGGAGCACCTCCCGCTTCGGCGCTCCGCTCGTCATGTCCGGTCAGCCGGCCTGGGCGTCGATGGCACGGGCGATATTGTGCTCAATCGAACGGGTTGTGCCTCGACCACTGCCACGGCGGTGATGTTGAGCACACCGCGCACCGTCGCCGAACCATGCAGGACATGGGCCGGCGCCGAGAGGCCGAGCAGCAGCGGCCCGACCGAGATGCCGTTGGACAGGGTCTTGACCAGATTGTAGGCAATATTGGCGGACGTCAGATCGGGCAGGATCAACGTGTTGGCCTGTCCGCTCAGGCGGGAATTGGGGAACATTTCATTGCGAATGTCCTCGTTCAGCGCCGTATCGCCATGCATCTCGCCTTCCACTTCAAGCGCCGGCGCGCGCTCGTGCAGGATTTGCAGGGCTTTGCGCATCTTCACCGACTGGGCAAAATCATTGCTGCCAAAATTGGATGAAGAGAGCAGCGCCATTTTAGGCTCGACGCCGAAGCGCTTCACCTGCTCCGCCGCAAGTACCGCCGATTGATATATTTCCTCCGGCGTTGGGTCTTCCGTCACATGGGTGTCGGACAGGAAGAACACGCCCTTGTCGAGAATCAAAACCTGCATGGCGGCGGCGGCGATCACACCTTCGCGTAGCCCGATAACATCCAGCACATGCAGAAGCTCGGGGCGATAAAGGCTGACCGGGCCGCCGACCATGGCGTCGGCATCGCCGAGGCGCACCATCATCGCCGCAATCACCGTGTTCTGGGAACGCAGAACCATGCGTGCCGTTTTCGGCGACGCCCCAGCGCGGCCCATCAAATCGTGATAGGAGCGCGCATAATGGTCGTATTTTTCGTAGCTCGCCGGATCGACGATGGAAACATCCTTATCGATTTTCAAACGCAGCGACAAATTTTCGATCTTCTCCTGAATGCGGAACGGGCGGCCGATCAGGATTGGCAGGGCAATGCCCTCGTCAAGCGCCTGCTGCACGGCGCGCAACACCCGGTCTTCCTCGCCATTGGCGTAAACGACGCGCTTGGGGTCCTTCTTGGCCTGTTCGAAGACGCTCTTCATGACATAGCCGGAACGGTATATCTGGCCGGAGAGCTGTTGTTTATAGGCGGCCATATCCTTGATCGGGCGCTCGGCAACGCCGCTCTTCATGGCCGCTTCGGCCACAGCAACGGGCACCGTGCTGATCAGGCGCGGATCGAAAGGTTTCGGAATAATGTAATCGCGACCGAACTTGATTGAATGGTCGCCGTAAGCGTTGGCGACGATATCGCTCGATTCCGCCATGGTGATATCGGCGATAGCACGCACGCAGGCGAGCTTCATTTCCATATTTATCTCCGTCGCGCCGCAATCGAGGGCGCCGCGGAAAATAAACGGGAAACACAGCACATTATTGACTTGGTTGGGATAGTCCGAGCGGCCGGTGGCGATGATCGCATCGGGCCGGACTGCAATGGCGTCCTCCGGCATGATCTCCGGGGTCGGGTTGGCAAGCGCGAGGATGATCGGATCGCGCGCCATGACCTTCACCATATCGGTGCTGAGGGTGCCCGGTCCGGAGAGGCCGAGAAAGACATCGGCCTCGGCCATCACATCGGCCAGATCGCGGGCCTCCGTATGGACGGCAAAACGCGTCTTCTCCGGGTTGAGATCGTTGCGCCCGCTGTGAATGACCTGTCTC
>JAPYQV010000115.1 GCA_029937205.1 Alphaproteobacteria bacterium | reverse complement strand
ATTGCAGTTGTCATCGATTCCGTCACAGGTCGCGTCATCTTCCGCCGCTTCACCGGCAATGCCAATATGAAGCGGCTTGATCGGCGCCTGGCCGCGCAGGCGGCCGACTTCGGACAACGGCACACCCTTGTGATGGGCCAAAATTTCCGCCGCCGCGATACCGCACATACGCCCCTGGCAGCGCCCCATGCCAGTGCGGGTAAAGGCTTTGGCGCGGTTGATCTCCTGCGGCTCGAGCGATTGCCCGCGCCGAATATCGCCCGCCGTGACGCCCTCGCAGCGGCAGATGATGGTGTCATCGGGCAATGCCGCCGCCAGCCCTTCCGGATAAGGCAAAGCGCGCTCAAGCGCGACACGAAAACGCATAAGACGGCGCAGCCGGCCCTTGAGATGGCGGCGCCGTGCCGCGCCGGCAGATATGCCCCTGTCGGCCAGCAGCGCAAGTGCCGCCAGCTCGCCGCGATACTCGGCCGCATCGGCGCCCATCACGCCGGCGCCGTCACCGGCGAGATAAACGCCCTCGGCGCTGGCTCTTCCTTCCGCGTCGCATACCGGCAGCCATTGCCGTGCCATGGCATCGAAAGCCATGTCGCACCCGGCAAGTTCGGCCAATTGGCATTCCGGCTTCACGCCCCAGCCAATCGCCAAAGCATCGCAGGCAACATGACGCTCGCGCCCAGCGGCCGTCAGATAGCGCAAACCGGTGAGGCGATCGTCGCCCTCCACCGCGACCGGGCGAATGCCACGCCTGATGGCAATACCGTTGAAACGCATCCAGTTCTGATACCAAAGGCCCTTGGCCAAAGTGAACGCCCCCATGAGCAATCCGGGAATCACCGGCAAGGCGTCGCTGAGCCGCGCCGTGTCGAGAACCGCCGCCACCGTTCCGCCGGCATGGGCGTACTGATAGGACACCAGGTAAAGCAACGGGCCGCTGCCCATAAAAACCACGCGCCGGCCGATGGCGCAGCCTTGTGCCTTGAGCGCGATCTGCGAGCCGCCCATGGTGTAGACGCCGGGCAGCGTCCAGCCCGGAATGGGCAACACGCGATCCACGCCGCCGGTACACAGCAGCAGCGTCTCGAACGGGATGCGGTCGACGCCATTTGGTCCCATGGTGAAGGCGGTTTTGTTTTCGATCGACCACACGCTGGTGTCGGAGCGGTAATCGATGCGCGTGCGCAAACCATCGAAACAGGCGTGCAGGGCTTCGGCCTTCTTCGCCTCAAAGCCATATCTGAGCTTGGCGGAACGTTTGAAGCCGGGCGGCTGGCGGCGATAAATTTGTCCGCCGCTGTCCGGCGCTTCGTCCACCAATATCGGCCGCAAGCCGTGCCCGGTTAAAACCTCCGTCGCGCGCGTTCCGGCCGGACCGGCGCCGATAATGAGAATGTTTCCCGCAGCGCTCATATTTCACCGCTGCCCGTGATCAGGCGCAAGCCATCGCGCACATAGGTCGTGCAGGCGCGAAGAGAACCGCCCGCCTCCTGCTTGACCCAGCAATCCTGGCACGCCCCCATCAGACAAAATCCGCCGCGCGCGCCCTCGCCAAACTCGAAATCGCGAACCGAAACGCCGGTCAACATCAGCGCCGTCAGCACCGTATCGCCGGCCAACGCCGTCACCGCTTCGCCGTTTACGTGGATGGTGATTTCGGGCCGCTCCGTCTCGCTCAATCGGACAAATTGGCCGCGCTCCGAATTCCTGCCCACTGCTCAGCCTTTATTCGATTCGAGGTCGCGCGAATATACCCGGCCTTTCCATAAACTGCGACGCCCGCGCCAATGATCGAAGGCGGAACTCCAAGTCATGGCAAGATAGAGCACGCCGATCAACGGCATGGCCAGGGCGAGAAGACGCGGCATGCCGTAATAAGTCAGGGTCGGCAGATAGCCGGCCGCCATGAAGATCAGCGCCGCCGCCGCAATCAGCTTCGCCGCCAGCACCGGAACGGCGATCAGAATGAGCGGCGGCAAGCCACAAGCCAGGGCGAAAATGGCGCTGCACAGGATGAGCAGCACTATCGAGTGACGCAGTTGAGTGTAGGCGCTGCGTGCCACCATGCGCCAAATTTCTCCGAGCCCGGCATAGGGGCGCACACTGCGCGCCGAATGGCTGAGACCGATCCAGGTCCGCCCGCCGTTTCGCTTGACCGCCCGCGCCAGGCTGCAATCGTCGATTATCGCATTCTTGATGGCGGCGAACCCGCCTATTCCCGTCAGCGCCTGGCGCTCGGTGAGAATGCAGCCGCCCGCGCCGGCGGCGATCAGGCGGCCACGGCCGTTTGAAAGGTGGAAGGGATAGAGCAGCTTGAAGAAATAAACGAAGGCCGGCATGAGAAGCGCTTGCCAAAAGCCGCGCATATCGAGCGCCACCATGAGCGAGAGAAACGCCACGCCTTTGGCCTGCTTGGCGGCGATCAAAGCCGGCAGCGCGCCGGGCGCGAGTTCGATATCGGCATCCAACAGCAACACCAGAGGTGTCTTTACCTGTTGCAGTCCTTGCTCCATGGCCCACATCTTGCCGGCCCATCCGGGCGGCAAGGGCGTGCCGTCAATAATTTCGAGATAGCAGTTCTCCGGTACGGCGCGGCGCGCGACTTCGGCGGTGCCGTCCTCGGATCGGTCGTCGATCAGAATGATGGTGAGGCCAGTGCCCTGTTGCCCGAGCGCTGCCAAGGCATCGCCAATAAACTGCGATTCATTGCGCGCCGGAATGACGACCGTCACCTCTCCCAGGTCCGGAATTTCCGCTGCCCAATCCTTGGCATCGAAGCGCTCGCGGATGCGCCACGGTTGCCACGGCAGGATCAGGATGCCGAGCCACACCGCGGCTCCCATAGCGGCCAGAGCGGTCCACAGGCAATCAAGCAGTGCCACCGGATTAAAATCTATCGGCTGTCAAGCCGCTCAAATCGATGTCGGGCGCGGCGCCGGAAACCATATCGGCAATCACCCGGCCCGAGCCGCAGGCATAGGTCCAGCCGGTGCTGCCATGGCCGGAATCCATATAGAGATTGTCGAATTTGGTGCGCCCGAGTATGGGCAGGCAATCCGGCGTCATGGGGCGGAATCCGGCCCAGCGCTCGGCCTTGGCCGCGTCGCCGCACTCCGGGAAAACCGACATGGTCACGTCGAGTATCGCCTGGGTGCGGGTCGCCGATATGGAGGCATCGTAGCCGGTGAGTTCGGCCGTGCCGGCGGCGCGCAAACGCTCGCCCAGGCGGCTCATAACAATCCGGCGCGAACCTTCATGAATGGCGAGGCGAGGCGCACCATGATGGCCCTCGGTCGGAATCGTCACCGAATAGCCCTTGAGCGGATAGATCGGCACGCGGATGCCGATTTTACGCAAGAACAGCGAGCTGAAACTGCCCAGGCTCATGACATAGGCATCGGCCTCGAGGCGGCCCTGATCCGTATCCACCGCCGTGACGCGCCCACCATCCACCTGCAGCCGGCGCAGCGTCACACCGTAGCGGAAGGTCACCCCTTGGCGTTCGGCGGCGGCGGCCAGGGCGCGGGTGAATTTGTGCGCATCGCCGGATTCATCCTGCGAAAAAAACAAGGCGCCGGCATAACGCCCGGCGCTTGCCGCCAGTGCCGGCTCCACTTCGAGACAGCGCTTCATGTCGATGACTTCCGGATGAAAGCGCGAATCCGGATGGCGCAGTTCCGCCGCCGCGGCCGTGTCCAACTCCTGCTGGCTGGCAAACAGATGCAGCACGCCATCAGCACACTGGTCATATTCGATCTGCTCGCGTTCGCGCACCTCTTTCAGGCATTCGTAACTGTAGGTCGAGAGACGAAGCGAAACCTTATGGCTGGCCTCGAAACGCTCGCGCGTGCATTGGCGCAGGAATTTGAGCGCCCAGCGCCACTGCGCCCAATCGGGGCGTAATCGAAACAGATAGGGCGCGTCCTGGCGGCCGAACCATTTGATCAACATGCGCGGCACTTCCGGTGTCGCCCAGGGCCGCGCGGTGAAGGCGCTGACGATACCGCCATTGGCAAAACTGGTTTCCAATCCGGCGCCGTCATTGCGCTCGACCACGGTGACCTCGTGGCCGGCCTGATTGAGATAATAGGCCGCCGCCGTTCCGACCACGCCGGCGCCCAGGACGAGCACTTTCACCTCTGTTTCCTCTCGTTGCGCAGGCGCGAGCCCGCCTGCGGCGTTTGCCATTTCGCATGAATAGGCGCAATTCGGCAAGCGCTTGCAGCAATAGAGAGAATTGACCGTGACAAACCCCTTGTTGCGCCAAAGAATGCAAACTTGAGTTGATCCGAGGGATATTCAGTGTGATGTCGAAATTTGCGCGCGGATTTGCCGCACTCGTTGCGGCAACCGTGTTGATCGCGACGTTAGGTGCGGCTGTGGGCACGGCTGTGGCGGAAGAGAACAAGCCGGACCGCCACGCCGGCTATTATTATCCGCCGATTACAAGTAGCGAAACCTACGAGGCGCGCGCTGTGGCCATGGCCGATGCGGATCGTTCGCAGCGTATCAAATTCATCAACAATCTGACCGAGCAGCTCCTGTCGCGGCCTTACCCGCCCGAGTATGCCATCTTCGCCAAGGGCGACGAGGCGCAGAAAATGATCATCGTCGGACGCCGCCCCGGCACCTTCAACACCATCTATCGCGCCCGCGCTTTGCTCGCCACGCTCACCGCCGTGGCCCGTTCCTCACGCCTGTTCAATGAATTCGGCGTGCAGGAATATTTCACCTTTTTCGACCTCGCCAAGCTCTTTGGCTTCAGCCGTATCACCATCTCCGATGGCGAGTCGTTCACCCACCAAATTCATCTCAAATAGTCTCAATCCTCGTTTAAAAGACCGCGGCTCTGATGCCAATCATGGATTGATTGATCCGGATATTCGGCGAAGTGAGGATCGCCCTTGCCGCTTGCCAGCGGTACCCAGGCCGGCGCGAAATCCAGCATGATGTGGCAGCGCTCCGGCGCCTTGGGCAGCGCCGTGTCGATGGCCGAGGCAAATGGGTGCAACAGCTCTGGCCAGCGCGGGTCCCATACCCAAAGGGCCGAGCCGCAACGCGCGCAAAAATGCCGCTTGGCTGGGTTCGGCTCGCCGCCCTCGGGCGTCACCTGGTAGATGCTGAGATGCTCTTTGCCATGCACCTCAAGGCTCTCCGCGTCGGCGGAAATATTGATGGCGTAACCGCCGCCGCCGCCGGTTTTGCGGCAGATCGAGCAGTAGCAATACATATAGGGATAGGGTTCGCGGGAGGGCACGGAAAAGCGTACCGCGCGGCAATGGCAGGCACCTTCGAGCAACATGTTTCCTCCTCACGGCCGTGACGCGGCCGTCGCAATATATTGATATGCCGTGTTCCGGCAGTTAAGCGATAATGACCCATTCGAAACCCGGAGCGCCAATCGAATTCCCGTGAGATATTTGGTTGCATCATTCTTACTCGCCTTCCTGATCCCCACCATTGCGGTTTGGGCGGATGTCGCCGATGGCGTGCGCGCCTATGATGCCGGCTGGTATGATGAGGCGCTGGAAGAATTTCTGCCTGCCGCCAAGGCCGGAGATATGCAGGCGCAAATGGCGCTGGCGAGCACGTATCAGTTCGGCGAAGGCGTGCGCCAAAGCGACAGCGAGGCGGCCAGGTGGACGCGTGCCGCGGCAGAGCGCGGCGATGCGGTGGCGCAGATCAACCTCTCGGAATTTTACGCCTTGGGCCGGGGCGTAGTGCGCGATGCGGCGGAAAGCTATTTCTGGCTGTTGCTCGCCGCCGGCCAGAACAGCGGCTTGGCGTTGGCCCGCATCGAGGCGGCCGCCGCCGCTCTCTGGGACAGCGTCGCTGAGCGCGCCCGCGCGCGCGCAGATAATTGGTCGCCCTTCGGCGCCAATCTCACCGGCTCGCCGGAAGTGATAAACGGCGAAACGCTGATATTGTCAGGCCATCGTCTGCGCCTCGAAGGCATCAAGGCACCGCCACCCGGCACGCGCTGTCAGGTGCGCGGCAACGAGCACAATTGCGGTCGCATTTCGACCACCGCCCTGCTGGACCTCACCGCCGGCGCCACAATTATCTGCCGGCGGCGCCAAGCCGTGGCCGAGGATGGCAGTCGTTATGCGCGCTGCCGCGCCGGTGGTTACGATCTCTCCGAAGGCATGGTCTATACCGGTTGGGCAGAGGCCGACGACGACCAGATGAACCGCTACGTCACCCTGGAGGCCGATGCCCGCAACGCGCCGCGCGGCATGTGGCGGCGCGATTAAAGGCGTGACATACTCCCGTCCCGGGAGGCGACGATATGCTACGGCGACGAATCACACAGTTATGTTTCATTAACTTGGTCGCAGCCTTTGTCATGCATTCAGGCGGCGCGCGGGCCGACGCGCTATCGGCCATCGTCGAAGATGCGTCGCCCGGCGTCAGCTCGGTTGGCCTGTTCGAGTACCTCTCAGTCGGCACCCAACTGACCCTGGCCGATGAAGATTGGCTGGTGTTGGGCTATCTCCGTTCCTGCAAGCAAGAACACATCACGGGCGGCGCAATCACGATTGGCGAAAATGAGAGCGCGGTCAGCGGCGGCGAAGTGACGCGCCGCAACGTCGAATGCGACGGCGGAAGCCTGCAACTGAACGCCGATCAATCGGATCGCGCCGGCGTCGCGGTCATGCGAAAAAGCGCGGGCGAGATCGAGGTCGAGCTGACGGTGCACAGCCTCACGCCGCTGTTCCGTATCAACGGTGCGGCGGACACACTTTCACTCGTCAGTCTCGACCGGCCGCAGGGCGAGCAAAACTTCAAGATTGAAGCGAGCCTGGTGGATCTGGCGGCACGCGGTGTCAAGCTGCGCAAGGGCGGGCTCTACCGCGCCCGGGCGGCGGAGCACGAGATCGTTTTTCGCGTCGACAAATTCGCCCGGCCCGGCGTCACCGCCCTGCTCAGCCGCCTGATACCGTTATAGATTGGGGCGGCAACGGCGGTGAAAGTCTCCAATATTCTTGCCGCCACGGCGGCGGCGCTGGTGGTGAGCGGTATCTTCGCTTTGCCGGCCCTCGACCGGGTGGAGAATATCTCTCTCGATAGTCTGTTCTGGCTGCGTCATACCGTCTGGGGCCAGCGTCACGCGCCGGACGAATCGCACGCTGTGGTCATCGCCATCGATGAGGAAACCTACCGCACGGCACCGTTTCGCGACGTGCCCAAGGTGATGTGGACCAAGGAGATCGGTGCCGTACTGGATGGCGTGCGCGAGGCCGGCGCCGATGTTATCGGTTTCGATATTATCCTGCCGACCTCGGTTGAGCCTTTTATTCGCGGCTTTGACCGCGACTTCATGTTGGCGCTGCGGCGCGCCTCTTTGGAAAACAAGATCGTCCTGGCTAAGGTGCAACATCAGGTCAAGCCGATCAGTCCGTTTCCCGGTCACAGCTTCGCTGTCGGCCACCAGCGCAATATCCGTTCGGTCAATTTGTACGATGATGCCAATGGCATCATCCGCCGCGTACCGCTTTTCTTCGATGCCGATGAAACCGGTGGCGGCGTTCGCCGGGAGACGTCCCTGTCGCTGGAATTGGCGGCGCGCACGCTCGACCAGGCGCCGCGAATTGATCGTGAAAGCGGCGAGGTCTATCTCGGCACCTACCGAATTCCCGGCGGGCCGGAGAATGCGCTGACGGTTAATTTTGACGGCGGGGCTTCCG
>JAPYQV010000114.1 GCA_029937205.1 Alphaproteobacteria bacterium | reverse complement strand
CTGCCGTACTTCCAGGAGTCCGATCCGCACATCTTCGAGCAGGTGGACCTGCTGGAAACCAACGAAAACAACGTTGATGAAAATGAATTGTTACGTATGACGGCGGAGATCGTGGCCGCCTATGTCAGCAACAATTCTCTGTCAATAGATCAAGTACCGGAAATCGTCCGGGCTGTCGGTGCCGCCTTGCGCCAGGTCGAGCAGGGCGATAGCGGGTCGGAAAAAGCGGCTGGCAAGCCAGCGGTACCCATTCGCCGGTCGGTCACGCCGGACTACATCATCTGTTTGGAAGACGGGCGCAAACTGAAGATGCTGAAACGGCACTTGCGCACCACATTTGGCTTGACTCCAGACGAATACCGCACGCGCTGGGGATTGCCGGCGGATTATCCCATGGTGGCGCCCAATTACGCCCAACGGCGCTCCGAATTTGCGAAAAAAATCGGCCTCGGGCAAAAACGCAGCAACGTGTAGCGGCGCCATCGACGCTGAATTATTTCAAACCTTTATGCCGCGTTCCGGCTTGGCCTTATCCGCCCGGCGTTTCTTGTCCATCACATAATCCAACTTTCGCACGGCCAAACGGGTCAAATGCTGCTTGCTCACGCGCGGCGAACCGACGATGGATGCTTCGATATTGGTTGTTGCGTCAATCGCCGATACTTTGACTTAATCGCCGACGTGATGGAACTCCAATAGGATTTCCCGACCGCCGATATTTTGTCGTTGCATGGCCGCACTCAGAAAAATTTGCGCTCATCGCCGCGCTGTGAACAGCATGGCGGCGGCGGACTGGGTCCGCAAGAGCACGTATAAATAAATTGAGCCAAATGTGATCATTGTCATCTTTTTTGATATTGATATCATTCATTAACCTGACAGCGTGTGGTTGCCGGAGCCCCACACTTGGACCAAGCGAAGTAGACCGGCATATATAAAATGAAATGGGGAGAGAGTGATCAGCCCCATTGGGAGAAGATGCGCCACAAACTGCCCGCCGACCGCTTGCGCGGCTATTCGCCCTCGGAGAGTCACAGCCTCGCCTACAGTATGGACGAAGAGATGCCGACCGATCTGCGTGAATCCTTCAACACCGGCCCGTTCGATCACCCGTTTGACGAATATCATTTCGGCGCGGCCGGGGCGCCCTATTTCCCGCCCAATATTTGGCCCGACCGGCCAGGAAACATGCGCGAACTCTGCGAAAACTATTACCGCGAAATGGAGACGTTGGCCGGCACCTTGATGCGTATTTTCGCGCTCGGGCTTGGCCTGGACGAAAATTTTTTCGAAGACAAGATCGATCGCCATATTACGTGTTTTTGCATCAATCATTATCCGGCCCAACCCGACGCGCCAAAACCAAACCAACTGCGCGGCGGTGCGCATTGCGATTATGGCAGCCTCACGATCGTCCACACCGATACCGACATCGGTGGCCTTCAGGTGCTGCGCAAGGACGGGGAGTGGGAAACGGTGCCGCATATCCCCGGCGCCTTCAATATTAATATCGGCGATCTGATGGCTGATTGGACCAACGACCAATGGGTCTCGACGATGCACCGCGTGACAAATCCACCGCGTGAGGCGGCCCATCTCAGCAAGACTTCGATGCTGTTCTTTCACCAACCCAATTACGATGCACCGGTAGAGTGCCTGGCCAACTGCCATGGACCGGACAATCCGCCCAAATATGCGCCCATCACTTCGGGCGAACACCTCACCCGGAAATTCGAGAAACTGCGCGCGCCTGAGTTCGAATCGACTTTCGAATCGTCTGCGATTTCGTCAGAATAGGCGCCGTAGGCGACGCATGATGCCGCCCATAAATTTACTAACGGCCGCCCAACGAAATGAAATTGACCAATACGAGATGAAATTGACCAGCACGAGGCTGGCGCCGATTAACGCCAGCGCCGCCCAAATCCACAGGCTGTGCGCGTCCCGGAATAACCAGATACCAAGACCCATGCTGGTCAAGGTGACGACATAGTTCACCATCGAGAAAAACACCGGTCCGGCACGCTTGATTAACTCAAAGATCAGATAGAAGGTGAGCGCGTTGTTGGCCATCGCGGCAATGGTTGCCCAGTGACCATCTCCGAAAGTGCCGTCGAATGCCCACCATTCGCCGGTTACCGCCATCACCGCCAGCATGGAGATGCTGCCGGCGAACATCAAACCGCCGGCGAGTTGCACCGAGTCACCCTCGGGCGGCCGCAGCATGGCGACACAGATCGCGTTCAGTGCATAACAAAGCGGCGCCACGAGGCCGAGCGCCACCCAGCCAACCATATCCGGAGACGGCAAGCTCGCCTTCGGCAGGAGGACTAGCAGTAGCCCGGCCAGACCCAACAGAATGCCAAAAAAGCGGACGATCCGAAAACTGTCGAGGCGAAACATCAATGCCAGCGCATAGATGGTTACCGGAACCAGAGAGAGGCCGAGGCTCAGAATTCCCGTCGGCACCTTGGACGCTACAAAAGCGAAAATCAGATAGGGAATGGTTAGATTCAGGGTGCCGGTAACGACATAGACACGCGCATGCACCCAACTTATCGGTGGAAATCCACTCAACGTCAGCGCCAAAATCAGGAGGATGACGCAACCACCGAACGACTGCCAGAATACATAAGGGATGAATGGCACGCCATTGTCGACGGCGACGCGGTTGAACACGAGCACCAGCGCCAAAGACATCCCGAGAACAAACAGCATCAGAACGGGAACAGCGCCCGGACTCCGCCAGGCGGCGCGGGCCGCTTCGGTTTTGCTGTCAGCCATATGAGAGGTTCCGCCGGGTTTTCAGAGTTGCTAATTGCCGTCGCGTCAAAAGCAATGTCAACGCGCCTTACCGCGGTTAACCAGATAGAGGCCGGCAAGCACCAAGGCGATGGCGAGCCAAACCCAAATCGAATTGCGTTCGTCGAAAACAATAATTCCCAGCGCCACGCCAACCAACATGGAAATGTAATTGACGCCACCAAAAAACACCGGGCCGGAGAGGCGGATAATGGCGAAAATCAGCACCAGGATCAGCGCATTGTTAAACATGCCGGCAATAACCGCACCCTGACCGATGCCGAATTCACCCTCGAAAGCCCACCATTCGCCGCTCGCCGCCATGATGACCAACATGATGAGGGTGGCGGCGACAAGAAGACCGCAGGCGAGAGAGAGCGACGTTGTTGCGGGTGGGCGCATCAGCGGCACCAAAACGGCGCGTAACGAAAAGGCGAGCGTTGCCACCAGGCTCAGCGCCAGCCACCCCGCCATACCGGGCTCTGGTAGGCTGGCCTTGGGCAGTAAAATTACCAGCACGCCGACCAGGCCGAGGCAGATACCGCCGAAGCGCAGCAACCCGAAGCGCTCCAGGCGCAGCGCCAAGGCCATCAGATAGATCACACCCGGCACCAGGGCGAGGCCGATCGGCAACAGGCCGGCCGGCAGCTTGGGCGCCACATAGCTCAATACCGAATAAGGAATCGCCACGTTGAGGAGTGCCATCACAACGTAAATGCGGATATGCGCGCCCGTCACGGCGGGCAGCTGGCGCAGCGCCGCGGCCGCAACGCCGAGCAATAGCGCGGCACCTGCGGATTGCCAAAACACATAGGGTATAAACGGCACGCCGTTGGTGGTGGCGAGCTTGTTCAACGTGAAGCTCGCGCCGAAGCCCATACCGAGCACGAGCAGCAAGGCAATCGGCAACGCGCCGGTTTGCTGCGGGCTGGCACCGGTTGCCCTGTCTGATGGCGGATTGCTCACATTGGATACCGAATGGCGGGTCAGAAACTCATTGTCGCGCCCACCGGCAAATATTGACAGCACCGATATCGCGACCGACAGGGTTGGAGCGCACCCCCAGCAATGTTAGAAAGAAGCTGCTGAAATTGCCTGCACGGAGAGAAGCCATGAGCGAGCCCGCCGCACACGCGGCCACAAATACGGCCACAAATACGGCCACTGTCAGGGACGCGGGCAAGCCCGCCAAACCCGCGCGCGCCAAATCTCGCCCTGAATTCGTGTGGGAAGACCCCTTTCTTCTCGGCGAGCAATTCTCGAAAGAAGAATGCCTGGTGCGCGATACCGCCCACGCCTACGCCCAGGAACAACTCATGCCGCGTATTCTCGAGGCCAATCGGCACGAGCGCTTTGACCGCGAAATCATGAACGAGATGGGCGCGCTCGGTATGTTGGGTGCGACCATCGACGGCTATGGCTGCGCCGGCGTTTCCTATGTGTGTTATGGCTTGATGGCGCGCGAGATTGAGTATGTGGACTCGGGCTACCGCTCGGCCATGAGTGTGCAGTCAAGTCTCGTTATGCATCCGATCAGCGTCTATGGCAGCGAAGACCAGAAACAAAAATACCTACCGCGACTGGCCACCGGAGAGTGGGTCGGATGCTTCGGCTTAACCGAGCCGGATCACGGCTCGGATCCGGGCGCCATGGTGACCCGCGCCAAAAGCACCGATGGCGGATTTCTCCTGTCGGGAGCAAAAAACTGGATAACCAATTCGCCCATCGCCGATGTGTTCATCATTTGGGCCAAAAACGACGCCGGTGTAATCCGCGGCTACATCCTGGAAAAAGGCATGGCCGGATTGGCCGCGCCGAAAATCGAGGGCAAGTTTTCGTTGCGCGCGTCGATCACCGGCATGATCCAGATGGACGAAGTGTTCGTGCCGGCGGAAAATGAACTGCCCGACGCGTCCGGCCTGGGTGGGCCGTTCGGTTGCCTCAACCGGGCGCGCTATGGCATTGCCTGGGGTGCGCTCGGCGCGGCTGAATTCTGCTGGCACGCGGCACGGAGCTACACCCTCGAGCGCAAGCAGTTCAATCGCCCGCTCGCGGCCAATCAGCTGATCCAGAAAAAACTCGCTGACATGCAGACCGAAATCTCCATCGGCCTGCAAGCCTGCCTGCGCGCCGGGCGCCTGTTTGACGAGGGACAGCTCGCGCCGGAAACAATTTCTCTCATCAAACGCAATTCCTGCGGCAAGGCGATCGACATCGCCCGCGCCGCACGCGACATGCATGGCGGCAACGGCGTTTCGGATGAGTATCATGTCATTCGCCACGTTATGAATTTGGAGGCGGTCAACACCTACGAGGGCACGCACGACGTGCACGCCCTCATCCTCGGCCGGGCACAAACCGGCATACAGGCTTTTTTCTAGGGGGCGGCATGGCAACAATAAGACGGGTCAATAAAACAGTGCCGAAGAAGAAAGGAAAAATTCTTCTCGGTGCCATCGCGGACGATATCGCCGGCGCAACCGACCTTTGCTACACCCTGGTGGGCCAGGGCATGCGAACCATTCAGGAAATCGGCATTCCGCAAAAGGACAAGGTTGTACGCGATGCGGACGCAGTGGTCATCGCTCTCAATACACGCACAGCCCCCGCCAAAGATGCGATACGCCAATCTCTCGCGGCGCTTCGTTGGCTACAGGCACGCGGTGCGCAACAGATATATTCGAGCGTGGATGCCGTGGCGTTGAAGAAGATACGGCGCAAACACGGCATAGTGAAATCCCGGAATTTGGTTGAAGAATGCCTGGCGAAAATATCCAAGGGCCTGGTCAAGGCCGGCGTCGGTCAATTGATCCTGGCCGGCAGTGCAACTTCAGGCGAAACCATCAAGGCGCTTAAGATCCGCTCGCTCCGTATCGGCCCGAAGATCGATGTTGGCGTGCCCTGGACCATGTCCCTTGGCGAGCGGCCGATCCATCTGGCGCTAAAGGGCGGCAGTTTTGGCGACGCAGAATTTTTCACACGCGCCTTGCAAACGCTGAAATAGGCGACGACGTAATTCCTTTCGTCTGAATAACGAAGCGACATATGGCAAAAAGAAAAAAAGGCATTTTGTTGGGTGCGGTGGCCGACGACATGACCGGCGCGACCGACCTCTGCAACACATTGGTGGCGAGCGGCATGCGCACCGTGCAAATTATCGACGTGCCGGAGACGGGCATGGCGGTCCCGGATGCCGATGCCGTGGTGGTGGCGCTCAAATCGCGCAATACACAAGCCATTCGTGCCGTGCGCAAATCTCTAAAGGCGATGGATTGGCTTAAATCAGCCGGCGCCAAACAGTATTTCTTTAAATATTGTTCGACTTTCGATTCGACGCCGAGCGGCAATATCGGCCCGGTCGCCGATGCCATGCTGGAGCGCGCCAAGGGCGGCATCACCATCGCCTGCCCGGCCTTTCCGACAAATGGCCGCACGGTTTTCCGCGGCCATCTGTTTGTCGGCGATGTGCTTCTCTCGGCCTCGGGCATGCGCAACCACCCGATCACGCCAATGACCAATGCCAATCTGGTGGACGTGCTCGGCGCGCAAACACCGTTTGCGGTTGGACTGGTGCCGTGGGAAACCGTTGACCAGGGACCGGAGGCGATAACCAAGGCGCTCCAGAATCTCCGCAAGGAGGGCAAGCGCCACGCCATCGTGGATGCGCTCAGCGACAAAAATTTGATCGATATCGGCCGCGCCTCGGCCAATCTGAAACTGATCACCGGCGGTTCCGGCGTTGCCAAGGGTCTCTCGGCCAATTTCCGCGCCGCCGGTAGGCTCGGCCGGAGCGCAAATGCCGCCCGCTTGCCACGCGCCGCCGGCCACGCCGCGGTCATCGCCGGAAGTTGCTCGGAAACGACGTTGGATCAAATCGCGCGCCTGAAAAAAACCCGACATCAGACCTTTCATGTGGATGCCGTGAAGCTCGGTGGCAAACAGGACATTGTCGCCGAGGCCCTCGCCTGGGCGAAGCCGACGCTGGGGCAGAAACCAATCCTCATCTATGCCAGCGCCGGCCCGGCCGAGATCGCCAAGGTGCAAGCCAAACATGGCCGCGACAAGGCCGGCATATTGGTTGAACGGGCGCTGGCCAAGATTACCAAAGGCCTGGTCAAGGCGGGTGTTGGTCGGCTGATCCTGGCTGGCGGTGAAACTTCGGGCGCGGCCGTCCAGGCGCTCGGCGTGCGCGGCCTGATGATCGGCAAACAAATCGACCCCGGCGTGCCGTGGACCATGAGCCTCGGCGATGCGCCGCTTCACTTGGCGCTCAAATCCGGTAATTTTGGCGCACCTGACTTCTTCACCAAGGCATTCAAGGTGCTCGATTGAACGAGACCGCCCTTCGCGAACGCATCGCGCTGCACGGCAAATCGCTGTTCGAGCGCGGCTATGGCTGTGGCTCGTCCGGCAATATCAGCCATCGCGTCGAGGATGGCCTGCTGGTGACGCCGACCAATTCCTGCATGGGCCGGCTCGACCCGGCGCGCATTTCAAAACTGTCGCCCGACGGCAAACTGCTGGCCGGCGACAAACCCTCCAAGGAAGCCTTTCTCCACTTCGCCATGTACCGCGAGCGCCCGAGCGCCAAGGCGATCGTGCATCTGCACTCAACCTATTCGGTGGCGCTCTCGACCCTCGCCGATATCGATCCCGATGATGTGTTGCCGCCGATTACCGCCTATGCGGTGATGCGCGTTGGCAAACTGCCGCTGGTGCCCTATTTCCGCCCCGGCGATATGGCCCTGGCCGAGGCAGTGGCGACATATGCCAAGGATCATCACGCGGTCCTGCTCGCCAATCACGGCCCGGTAGTGGCGGGAAAGAATCTGGACGACGCCGTCTATGCGGCCGAGGAATTGGAGGAGACGGCCAAACTCCACCTCCTGCTGCGCGGCCTCGTTTTTGCT
>JAPYQV010000113.1 GCA_029937205.1 Alphaproteobacteria bacterium | reverse complement strand
GTGCAGAGCTGCGCGCTGTGCTGTCGTCGACACAGGCCAAAGCGGCAGATTTTTGCGCGCGCCACAAAATCGATAACGGCTATTCCAAGCTTGCTGATTTCGTTGCCGATAAATCCATCGACGCGGTATGGATCGCCGGCCCCAATTACCTGCATAAGGAACAGGCGGTGGCGGCGCTGGCGGCGGGCAAGCATGTGCTGTGCGAAAAACCCATGGCGATTACACCAGCGGATTGCCGGGCGATGATTCGCGCCGCTAAAAAGGCACGGCGCAAGCTGCACATCGCCTATAACACGCGCCACCATCCGAAGATTCAGGCGGTGCATAAACAATGGATGGCGGGCCGTTTCGGCAAACCGGTGCATGGCCGTTGCCATCTCTACTATCCCTATCCGGAAGATCTCGGTGGCTGGCATTCGCGCGATAAGCAGGTCGGCTCGTGGGTGTTCGGCGATATCGGCACCCATTTGATCGATCAATTGCGCTGGTTCCTGGGGGACGCCAAGAAGGTCATGGCATCGCACAGTTCGAGCCCAAGCTGGGGCTACCGCACGCCGGATCATGCGGCGGCGATGATTTCCTTTAAGAATGGCGCGGTCGGTACGCTCAGCGCTTCCACCGGTTTGGCGCCGGGTAAGGGGCGTCTCGAATTTTACGGCGACCAGGGCTACATCATCATCGAAAACGGCATATTGGGTCTGGAAGGTACACTCACCACCGGCATCAAGAATGGCAAGGAGCGCACCGTCGCTCTGCCCTTCGTAAAAACCTATAAACTTCAGGTCGAGGCGTTCGGGCGCACTATCACAAGTAAGGCACCCTATCCTCTGACTCCCGAAGATGGTTTGGCCAACGTGCAATTGATCGGCCAGGCGCGCGGCTGGTAAGCGCCTGGTAAGCGGCACACTGAATTTGGAAAGACAAGAAAATGGCAACGGACGAATTGCATTATCTCACGCTGCTCGAAGCCGGGCGCAAGATACAAAGCGGTGAGATCTCCTCGGTTGTACTTACCGAAGCGATGCTGGCGCGCATCGACACGCTGAACGGCACTCTCCATCCCTATGTCACGGTCCTGGCCGAGTCCGCCATGGCCGAGGCGGCCGAGGCAGACGCCAAACTGGCGCGCGGCGAATCGTGCGGCCCGATGCATGGCGTGCCGCTTGCGGTGAAGGATTTGATGGCCATCAATGGCGTGCGAACCAGTGCCGGCATGCCGATCCTGAAGGACCGCAAGCCGGATCATACCGCCACGGTAGTGGATCGCCTGCGCGCCGCAGGTGCGGTGATCCTCGGCAAGCTCGAGCTCACCGAGGGCGCCTATGCGGCGCACCACCCGGATATCACCGCGCCGGCCAATCCCTGGAACACTGATTATTGGCCGGGCGTATCGTCGAGCGGCTCGGGTGTCGCCACCGCCGCCGGCATGTGCTTCGGCTCGCTTGGCACCGACACCGGCGGCTCGATCCGTTTTCCCTCGCTTGCCTGCGGTGTTGTCGGGCTGAAGCCGACTTGGGGGCGGGTCAGCCGCTACGGTGTATTTCCGCTCTCGGAAACGCTCGATCATATCGGCCCGATGACGCGCAGCGTCGGCGACGCGGCGGCGATGTTGGGCGCTCTTGCCGGCGTGGATGACAACGACCCGACCTCCCTCAGCGCCGACGTGCCGGACTATCTCGGCGCGCTGGAAGAAGGCGTGCGCGGCATACGTATCGGCATTGACGAACAATATATCAGCCGCGATGTGGATCCCGTCGTCACTGATGCCTTGAGCACCGCGCTTGATGTGCTGCGCGGCGAAGGCGCATCAATCCGCCAGATCACCATGCCGCCTTACGACGATGTGATCGACAGTTGGGTACCAATCTGCTCCGCCGAGGCTGCAGTCGGTCACGCCGAGACCTATCCCGCACGCGCTGCCGAGTACGGCCCAGTGATGGGCGGCTTGTTGGAAACTGGCGTTGGTTTGAGCGGCGTTGATTACGCCCGCGCGATCATTGTGCGGCGCAATTTCAGCGGTCAATTGGCCCGGCTGTTCGACGGGATCGATCTCATCGCGGCGCCGGCCATGGTGGTGCCGACGCCGCGCAATGACGGCCTCGATGCGCTGCTCGGCGCCCCCGGCGCGCTGGAAAGATTGATCCGCTTCACCTCGCCATTCAATCATAGCGGCAACCCGACAATTTCGCTGCCGTGCGGCTTCACCGGCGATGGCGTACCGCTCGGCTTCCAACTGATCGGCCGCCATCTCGATGAAGGGCTGTTGCTCCGCGCCGGGCGTGCTTTCGAGCGCGCGACGGTGTGGAACGCGCGCCATCCGGAGCTTTAGATCATGCCAACAGAATTCTCGGCACCTGCTTGCCGCAGTGCGGCGGAAATCGCCGCCGCCGTCGGCTCGGGCGAAACCAGCGCCTTGGCCGAAACGAACGCCGCCTTGGCCCGTATCGACGAGCGGGATGGTGATGTGCACGCCTGGCGTTGGCGCAACGACGACCACGCCCGGGAGGTCGCCAGCGCCGTTGATAGCGCGCCGGAAAAGGGAGCATTGGCCGGCGCCGGCGTTGGCCTGAAAGACATCATAGACACCGCCGACTTTCCGACCGAAAACGGTGTGGCGACGGACAAGGGAAGGCGGCCCGAGGCCGATGCCACGGCGGTGACGCGCCTGAAGGCGGCGGGCGCGGTGATCATGGGCAAGACGAAGACCACCGAGTGCGCGTTTATTACGCCGACGGATACCCGCAACCCGCATGATTCCGAGCGCACGCCGGGCGGCTCGTCGAGCGGCTCAGGCGCGGCGGTCGGTGGCGCCATGGTACCGCTCGCGCTCGGCAGTCAAACCGTCGGCTCGGTGTTGCGCCCGGCGTCGTTCTGCGGCGCCTGGGCAATGAAGCCGACATGGGGTTTGATGCCGCGCACCGGCATGATGCAGCTCTCGCACACGCTCGATCATATCGGCGTCTATGGCCGCTCGGCCGAGGATCTGGCGCTCATTATCGACACACTCTCCGGCGATGACGAGCGCGACCCGGCCAGCCAGGGTCAAAAATCCAGCCGTCTCGCCGCCGGCCTTGGCGGGCAGCCGATTGCCAAGCCGCGGTTTGTTTTTCTGCGCGATTATGCCTGGCCGGAATTGGAACCATCGAGCGCCGAGTTGTTCGAGGATTTGGCACAACGTCTTGGCGCGCCGACTGTCGAAATGCCGGCGCTCTATGATGATGTCTTCGATGTCGCTCAGGACATATTGGCACGCGAATTTTCGTATCGCCTGGGCCCCCGCTATCGCGATGCCGGCGAGTTGATTTCTCCGGCTTTGCGCGAATGGTTCGTGCGCGGTTTCGCCATTGGTATCGATGCGTATCTGTCGCGCCTCGATGCGTTGCAAAAAATGTGCATGGCATTTCCATCGGTGATCGGTGATTTCGATGCCGCAATCGCACCGGTGTCGGCGGGCGAGGCGCCAAAGGGACTGGACAGCACCGGCAATCCCAAATTCCTGTTGCTGTGGACCTCCATCGGCGTGCCGGCGATCAGCGTGCCGGCCTTCAAGGGGCCGGCCGGCCTGCCGGTCGGCGTGCAGGTGATCGGCCGGCGCGGCGCCGATCTGGAAACCTTGCGCGCCGCCAAATGGCTCGGCCGCGAACTCGGCGCCGAGATGGTCTAGCCGGCGGAACCGGCAGGAATGGCGAGCGCCATCGACCCCGCGATCATGGACGGCTACCGCCCGCTCCTGCGCGGCCGTCGCCATATGGCTGTCGCCGGCCATTACCTCGCCGCCCAGGCCGCCCTGCAAATATTGGAGGCGGGCGGCAACGCGGTCGATGCCGGTGTGGCCGGCGGCCTCGTGCTGAGCGTTGTGCACAGCGAGTATGTCAATTTCGCCGGCGTCGCGCCGATCATGATTTACCGCGCCGAGACGCGCCGGGTCGAAACCATCAGCGGCCTTGGCACCTGGCCCGGCGCGGTCACACCCGATCTGTTTCAGCGCGAGCATGGCGGCGAAATTCCCGAAGGCATATTGCGCACCGTGGTGCCGGCGGCGCCCTGCGCCTGGATCAGTGCGCTACAGCGCCACGGCACCATCAGCTTCGCCGAGGCCGCCGCGCAAGCGATCGATTACGCCGATCCCGGTTTTGTGATGTATCCCTTCATGGCCAACATCCTGGCCGCCCATGCAGCGGACTATGCGCGTTGGCCGAGCAGTGCTGAGATCTATCTGCCCGGCGGCGCGCCGCCCGAGGTAGGTGAAATATTCGTGCAACGGGACTTGGCGTCGAGCCTGCGCTACATGGCCGAGGAAGAACGCGCGGCGGCGCGGCACGGCAGGGTGGCCGGCCTGGAGGCCGCCCGGGATGCTTTTTACCGAGGAGATATCGCGGCTAAAATTCTGCGCTATCACCGGGAAAATGACGGCCTGATGCGGGCCGAGGATCTGGCCGATTTCAGATGCGCCGTCGAAGCGCCGCTGCACCATCGCTTTATGGATACGGATGTTTATACTTGCGGCACCTGGTGCCAGGGACCTGTATTGGCGCAAACCCTCGCCCTGTTGGAACCCGGGATTCTACGCACCGCCGGGCACAACACACCGGCCTATATTCACCACATTACGGAAGCTTTGAAACTGGTCTTCGCCGACCGCGAGCGCTATTACGGCGATCCGCGTTTTGTCCATGTGCCGCTCGAGAGACTGCTGTCGCCGGCGCATATTGTGGCCCAGCGTGCGCGCATTCCGGCACGCGCGGAAAACGCGCCGCCTTCCGAGGGCACAGCGCCGGTGCCGCGCGACACGTCCTACATTTGTGTCATCGATAAAGACGGCAACGCCTTTTCCGCCACGCCGAGCGATGTGTCCTACGATACCCCGGTCATTCCGGGAACCGGCCTTTGCCCATCGTCACGCGGCTCGCAGTCGTGGGCCGACCCGGCACACCCGTCGAGCGTTGCGCCCGGCAAGCGCCCGCGCCTCACGCCCAATCCGGCATTGCTGATCCGCGAAGGTGAATTTGTCATGCCCTTCGGCACGCCGGGTGGCGATGTGCAATGCCAGGCCATGCTGCAGACCCTGTTGAACATTCTGCTGTTCGACATGAACCCGCAACGTGCGGTCGAAGCGCCGCGTTTCGCCTCCTACAGCTTTCCCAATTCCTTCGCCCCGCACGAGACCTTTCCGGGGCGTCTCAATTTGGAGGGGCGTTTTGGGCCGGGTATCGCGGCCGAATTAACGGCGCTCGGTCACGATGTGCGCCTTTGGCCCGATTGGAGCCCGCTCGCCGGTGCGGTCTGTTTGATATTTCAGGACTTACAGCGCGGCACCCTGGCCGGCGCGGCGGACCCGCGGCGCCCAGCGATGGCGGCGGGCAATTAACTAAGCGGCCGACCTGAGTTCGAGCACGATCTTGACCGCGTGGGTGCGGTTGGCGGCGCCAAGCTTGCGTAAGATGCCCTTCATGTGGAGCTTCACCGTCACCATCTGAAGGTCGAGCAGGGCGGCGATCTGTTTGTTCGCTTTGCCCTCGATGAGATGTTCCAGCACATCCATTTCGCGCGGGGTGAGGTTTCTGAGCGGGCTGTCGGAGGGAATATCGCTCGCTTCGTTGGCGCTGCCGGCTTCGTCATAGAGCGCCGAGGGAATAAATTTTTCGCCCGACATCACCAGTCTGAGCGCGTTCAGCATGGCATCGCCGCCCAGGGTTTTCGGCAAATAGCCGTTGGCGCCGCGCTCGAGCGCACGGCTCATATCCTGATGGCGGATGGAGCCCGAGAGAATCACAATGGGGATATCGGGGTAGCGTTTGCGCATGCTATCCAGACCATCGAAACCGGTGCTGCCCGGCATGTTGAGGTCGAGGATGATGAGGTCGAGAGACGGCGCATGCGCGGCCAGTTCCGCCGCTTGATCATAGGTCTCGGCCTGCAAGATTTCGACGTCATCGCCGAGGCGCGAGCAATAAAAGGCGAGCGCGTCGCGTACTAATTTATGATCGTCCGCGAGCAACACCCGCATGAATTTTTCCTGCCGTCGAGAGCGAATCATTTTTCGATTCGTTTTTATTTCCCCATATCACGGCCCATCGCGAAAAGTGGCCCTTCGATTTACGGCAAGAGCGGCGCAAATACGGCGATTATGGGGTGATCGTATCGGGTGAAACTATTTCTACTAATTGAGGTAATTACCTTATTCATAAGAGTATAAAACCTACTCGTTGGGATAGGTATGCAATACAAAAGAGACTTATTGTTATCCCTATGTTTTTAGTTAACGCATTGTTATCAAATTATTATTTTCAGGTTCCTAATTCCTTAAGGGGAGCTTGCAGTTATAAGAAATTTTCATTCGGGAGTAGTCCGTCTTCTCGCCAGCTTTGGCGCGTGTCGCTCCAATGAAAAAGTTTCCTGCGAGCGAACCACCGACATATCCGGCCTTCAGGCAGCGCGCCTGTTTCGCGCAATTATTTTCACGCTCGCTCTGTCGCTGGCACTTTGCTTCGTCACAGACGTCAGCGACGCGCTTGCCGGCGAGAGCGCCAGTGCGGCAAAGGGCGATACGGTTTCGGTCTTCGGCGCCAAGCAAATCAAGGTCAAAAAATCAAATTCCTTCACCAGCTGGGACACGCTTTTGAAGCGTTACGCCAAGCAGGAAGCACGCCTAGAAAAAGGCCGTGGGCGGATCAATGAAAAGGCCGGCTCAAAGCTCTGGATCGAGCTTATCGACAGTCTCCAGGGCCTGGATCAGATCACGCAAATTCAAAAAGTTAATAGCTATTTCAACGCATTAACCTATCAGCCCGATTCTAAAAATTATGATATGGAAGATTATTGGGCGACCCCCTATCAGTTTCTGAGCCGCGCCAAAGGCGATTGTGAGGACTTCGCCGCGGCCAAATATTTTGCCCTGCGCGAGCTCGGATTTACGTCCGATCAACTGCGTCTCGTGGTCGGTTTCGACCGCGCCCGCGGTGGCGCGCACACGGTAACGCTGGCTGTGGTCGACGGCCAGGCGATGATGCTCGATATCGGCGACGACGCTGTTATCGAGGTCGCCAGTGTAACCGAATTCGATCCGCTCTATTCGGTTACGGAATCCGCCGGCTGGTTGCACAGGAAGGCCGCTTGAGGGCGAACCGCAAGCTCCCCTCGCAAGCGTAAATCATGTGTAACCCGTCGAACAAAGCAGCGCGCAGCCCGCCGGATTAATCCCCGGCGGGGGGCAACGCATTTTTTATTGCGTCGATCAAGTCGCTGAGCGCCACCGGCTTGAGGAGAAGGGTGGCAACGCCGAGCTCTTTGAGTTCGCGCTCGACGTCGCTCGTGAAGTATCCGGTGATCACGACGATCGGCAGATCGGCGTGCAAGGCGCGCGCCTCTCGAACCAGGTCGCCGCCGCCGCCGCGCGGCATCTTGAGATCGGTGATCAGGGCGTCGGGTGACTCGTCCGCCAACTGCTCGAGCGCGGCGACGCCGTCCGGCGCAGTGCTGACGCGGAAGCACTCGAGGCTGAGAATTCGGCTCAGCATTTTTGCCGCGACCGGCTCATCTTCGACCAATAGAAGATGTGCCCCGGCCTTCATATCCGCCGCCATATTTACGCGTCTTTATCCTCGACACCGTGGGGTAGGGTGATGCTGAAACGTGCCCCCGCGTCACTGGACTCCGCCGTCAGCTCGCCGCCCATTTCGCTGATGATGCTGTGGCTGACGGACAGTCCAAGCC
>JAPYQV010000618.1 GCA_029937205.1 Alphaproteobacteria bacterium | reverse complement strand
GCGCGACCCGGGTGAGGTGGCCATAGCCGAACAACAGCGCCGCCGCCAGCCAGAACAGCCAGGGCAGGACATCGACATGTCGGGCGCCATGCCGGGCGGCGCGGCTTTTCAAGACTTACCCCCCGTCACTCCAAGGCGCTGTGATAGCGCGATGCCGGCGAGAACGGCGGCGCAGCCCAGGCTTTGCATCAACGTCAGGGTTTCACCCAGGATCAGCCAGCCGAAAAAAGCCGCAAGCACCGGCGTGGCGAGCAGGGCGACGGAGGCAAAGGAGGCGCTGAGGTGGCGGAAGGCGACGGTTATCAGGCCTTGCCCGCCGGCATGCATGATTAGGCCAATGGCGACCAGAGTGCCCCAGCCAAGCAATGTCACGGGAAACAGTGTGTCGTCCATCAGCAGTGCCGCGATCAGCAAGCCAAAGAAACTGAAGGCGGTGCTGACGGTCATGATCAGGCCGCTCGGCAAACTCTCGCGAAGGTGCTTGATGGTGAGTAAATAGCCGCCATAGAAAAAGGCGGTGAGCAATCCGAGCCCGTCTCCCAATAGGCTGCCGTCCGGTTCGACAATGCTGGCGCCCATGATCAGGGCGGTGCCGGCCATGGCCAACACCAGGCCGGCCATAAATTCCCAGATGAGGCGCTCGCTGAACATCAACCACGCGCCGATGGCAATTATGGGAGTCGACAAATGTGCGAGAAAGGTGGCGTTGGCGACGCCGCTCAGACGGATCGAGCTGTGCCAGGCAATCAGATCGCCGGTGAAGAAGAGACCGGTCAGCGCCAGCAGTCCCCAATCGCGCGCTTTCAGTTTACGCCGCGGCATTTTTTTCTCGGCGCGCTGTTCGAGCAGCATCCAGGCGGTGAGTGCCGGCATGGCGAAAAGCGCGCGGTAAACCGCCGTCGTGCTCGGCCCGACCTCGCTCACCTGTACCAGGAGAGGAGAGAAGGAAACGAAGAGGATTCCGGTGGCCAGCGCCGGCAGGCCGAATCGGGCAGTTGGGGAGAAGCGCATGCGCTGTTATACGTATTCGCAACGCCTTACGACACGGTAATTCGCATTCCCAAGAGGAGCAAAAAATGGACGATCAAACGAGAACGGAATTGGAAGCGGCGGCGTTTCGCGGCCTCACCGAATATCTACGCAAGCGCACGGACGTGCAAAATATCGACCTGATGAATCTTGCCGGATTCTGCCGCAACTGCCTGTCTAAATGGTATCTCGCGGCGGCCAAGGAGCGCGATGTCGATCTCTCTATGGATGAGGCGCGCGAGGTGGTCTACGGCATGACTTATCAAGAATGGAAAGACAAACATCAAACCGAGACGACGCCTGAAAAAGTGGAAAAATTCAAAGCGGACTCAGACAAGCACGCTTTTTGAATGGGCCCTCAGACGCCGGGCACGCGCATCCGCGCGCTTGGCTACCTCGTATTAACTCGGGCGGGCGGTCGCCTTTGCCGGAATGCTGGGCGCATTCCGGAGAGTGGTTCCGTTTGCGAGCGGTTTAGAATTTTTCGACCCAGGGCCGGAGATCCACATCGAAGGCCCAGACGCTGCGCTTT
>JAPYQV010000112.1 GCA_029937205.1 Alphaproteobacteria bacterium | reverse complement strand
CTTGCGGGCATTCTCCACCAAGCCTTCCTGCTCGATTACCTGCAGCACCGCCAACCCCACGGCAGAGGCCACCGGATTGCCGCCAAACGTGTTGAAATACATCGCCTGAGAACCAAATTCGGTGCTCAGCGCCGCTTTGCTCACCACGCCGGCAAGGGGATGGCCGTTGCCCATGGGCTTTCCCATGGTGACCAGATCGGGGACGCTACCGTAAAGCTGATAGCCCCACATGTTCCCGGTGCGGCCAAAACCGGGCTGAACTTCGTCGGCGATAAAAAATCCGCCGGCGGCGCGCAGCAGCGCCACGGCTTTTTGCATGGATTTGGCCGGAACGCGCGGCATGCCCTCGGTGGCGAACACCGTATCGACCATAAATGCCGCCGGTTTCATGCCGCTTTCGGCCAGCGAATCGATCGCCGCCTGCATCTGGCCGGCAAACTGCTCGGCCGCCATGTCGTCATCAATCTCAGCGGGTTGGCGGTAGGGATCGGGCGCGGTGATGGTGCGCACATTGCTGCCGATTCCCTCCGGGCTCGGGATCGCCGTGGAGAGTTCGGCAATCGTCTTCGAATTACCGTGATAGCAAAAATCGGTCACGATAACGCCGGTTGCGCCGCTGCACGTCCTGGCAATTCTGAGCGCCAGTTCGTTGGCCTCCGTGCCGGTGCAACACAGGTGAAGCATGGTCAATTCATCTTCAAACTTGGCCGTCAACGCTTCGCCGTAATCCAAAATTGCCTCGTTCAGGTAGCGCGTGTGGGTATTGAGGGTTTTGGCCTGTTTTGTCAGCGCCTCGACGACATGGGGATGGCAATGGCCGACATGGGCCACATTGTTGTAGGCGTCGAGATAGCGCTTGCCGTCAGCGTCGAACAGCCAGACTCCCTCGCCCCGGACGAGCTGGACCGGCCGGCTGTAAAACAGCGGTGACGCCTCACCTAAAAGACGGGCGCGCCGTTCAAGTAGTGCTTTGTCCTGCATGTTTTGGCTCCCAAACACAGTTGCAAGATGCTTACCCTATTTTTCATGGCTATGCACCCACTCAGGAATATATTGATCGCGGTATTGGGCTAATACTTAAGCAATTCCCGGTGCAATCGCCACGCCGGTGCGGAGTCCGTTCGGCGCCGGCTGATGGAACTGGGAGTCGAGATCGTCACCGCGCATGGGCTCAAGGCGTATGACGGCAGCGAAGCGCTGCTGACGTGTGGCTTTACCGGGCGCGAGCGGCGCATTGCTGCCGACTCACTGGTTCTGGTCACGGCGCGCCAGCCCAACGACGCGCTTTATTTGGCGCTGTCCGAACGCATGGATGCAAACGCCGACAACGCCTTACCGAAAACGCTCAGACGCATCGGCGACTGCGAAGCGCCGGCGATTATTGCCGCCGCCGTCTATTCCGGTCACCGCTACGCGCGCGAGCTCGATGCACCCGAAAGCAACCGCCCCGAGGTTCCGCACGACCGGGTATTTGACGATACCGTGTGAGCGCTGCGCACTCGATCTTGCCAATCTACGTTTTGGTATTGAAGCAAATCGTCGTCGCAGGTGATTCCACCTGCTCGGGATTTGCTCTAACCCTTCACTTTCGTGAGGCCGGCGGGCGCCAGGCCGGCGATGGTGCGCGTCCAGGGACCCGGCTTGCGACCCTGATCGTCGAGCGTTTCCATGCGCCGCTTCGCGTTTAACACCATGGCACCGCCGAAATAGCGCATCGGTTCGCGTGGAAACAGGCCGGCGCTGTCGCGCACCAATCCGCATTCGGACCATTGATCGCGCGCCTCGAGCACCAGCGAGGCGAGGATTTTGGCGCCGAGCATGGTCGGCCCGACGCCGTTTCCGGAAAACCCCAGGCCGTAGAGAATATCATTGCGCCCGCCGAGGCGACCAAAGAAAGGCAGGCCGGAGAGCGAACGATCGATCGGCCCGCTCCAGTGCGCGGCGATGGCGACATCGCCAAACGCCGGATACGTTTGGTGAAAATAACCAGCCACCTCGGCGGCGCGCGGCGTGGCGCCATCGAATTTCGATCCGACCCGGTTGCCATAGGACAGAAAACCGCCACCGGCGCCGAACACCACGCGGCCGTCCCGGGTGGTGCGGTAGTAATTCACCAGGGTACGCGAATCCGAAATCGCCATGCCGTCCGCCCAGCCCGATGACTTAAGCCGTTCGGGAAAGCGCTCCGTGGCGACGACATCGCTGCTGATGACAAGGATGCTGCGGCGGAGCTCCGGCAGAGCGGTGGCCCAGGCGTTCATGGCAATCACCACCTTGTCGGCGGTGACCGAGCCGTGCGGCGTCACGATCGAGGGCGGGCGCGTGCGTTTAAAGCGCCGCATCGGCGTGTTCTCAAATATCTGAATGCCGCTTTGTAGGGCGGCGCGGCGTAAACCCCGCGCCAAGCGCGCCGGTTGCACTGTTGCGGCGCTCGCTTCGAACACGCCGGAAAGATGCCTATCTGATCCGCTGCGCGCCGCCACTTGTCCGCGCGACCATTCTTCAAATGGGCGAACTTGATGCCGGTCTAATGCCTCGATCACGCTTCGCCACGCGCCGTCCTGCGCCTGGTTGGTCGCCGCCCACAGCCAGCCGTCCTGGCGGAAGTCGCAATCGATGGCATGGGTGGCGCAAAAGCTCGCCATTTCATTGACGCAGTCGGCCGAGGCCGCGGCCAGGCGCAGCGCGTCTTCGGTGGAACAGAATTTTCGCAGCGCGCCGAAGCTGCGCCACCAGCTCAGCACGAAGCCGCCATTGCGCCCGCTTGCGCCATCGCCGCAGCGCTTTTTTTCGACGATCGCGATGTCGAGCGAGGGCTCGCGCTGCTTTAGGGCAAGCGCCGTCCACAGGCCGCAATAGCCGCCGCCAACGATGCAGACATCGGCGCGGATATCCTCGTTCAACGCCGGCGCTTCGTCTTCCCGTTCGAGCGCCGCCTCGTCGAGCCACTGGCTCAGCATGGCAGGTGGCTCAGCATGGGTAGCTCAGCATGGCAGGGGCGGCCTTTGTTAGGCGCGTGGACGAGCGTTTGAGGGGTCGTAGACCGGCTCGCCGAGCACGGTTGCATTGATCGCGTCGCCCAAAATTTCGATCTGAAAAATATTGCCGGGATCGGCAAACTCGGGCGCCACATAGGCAAAGACCAGGCTCTTGCCGGTGGCGTGGCCCCAGCCGCCTGACGTGGTTACGCCGATCACCTTGTCTTCGAGCAAAACAGCTTCGCCGCCATGGGCGTCATGCTCGCGGGCGTCGAGCTGGCAATAGACCAGACGCGTGGATATGCCGTCCTGCTTGCGCTGCAGGGTGGCGGCCTTGCCGGTAAAATCATCTTTGTCATACTTCACGAAGCGTTCCATATCGGCTTCAATCAGGGTGATTTCATTGGTCAATTCCGCACCCCAGCCCTTATAGGCTTTCTCGAGGCGGAGCGAATTGACCGCATAGGTGCCGACATCGGCAATGCCGAATTCCTCGCCGGCAGCCCAAATCGCATCATAAAGCGCCGCCATATCGGCCATTGGCACATGCAGTTCCCAGCCCAGTTCGCCGACATAGTTGACGCGAAGCGCGCGCAATTCGATGTCGGCGATTTCGATGATTTGAGCTGTAAGCCAGCGAAAACGATCGTTGCCGAGATCGGCGGCGGTAACTTTCGCAAGCGTGTCACGCGATCTAGGTCCGGCCACGACCAGGACGCCCCAATCATCGGTGATATCCGCAACCTGAACATCCTCAGCCTCGTCAATCGGCAGGCGCAAATGATCCAAATCCCGATGCTGGGCGGTGGCGCCGCTGAGCACATAAAAATGGTCGTCCGCCAAGCGAGTGATCGTCGCCTCGCCATGGATTCTGCCATTGTCGCCGAGCAGATGGGTCAAGCTGATGCCGCCGGGTTTCTTCGCCATGCGATTGGCCGTGATGCGATTGAGATAGGCCTCCGCATCAGCGCCCGTAACATCGAATTTGGCGAAGCTCGTCAGATCGGTGATGCCAACCCTGTCGCGCACCGCTTGGCATTCGGCGCCTATGACGTCATGAATATTGCTGCGGCCGAAGCCGGTTTCCTCTACTCGGCCATCGAGCGAGAACCATTTAGGCCGTTCCCATCCGGCGGCCTCGGTATAGGCCGCGCCCTTGTCTTTCAATTTCTCGTAAAGCGATGATGTTCTGAGACCCCGCCCGGCGGAGCGTTCCTCGCCCGGCAGGTGAAGCTTATACATGTGGGTGTAATCCTGGAACGATTTGCTGCGGATCCAGTCGTCATCATTGATGCCGCAGAAGCGCCTCGGATCGAGTCCCGCCATGTTGATTTCCGCATCGCCATGAATCATCCACTGGGCGAGATATTTGCCGCAACCGGCGCCCTGGGCGATGCCGATCGAAGAGCCGCAACAGTGCCAAAAATTCTTCAACCCCATGGCCGGGCCGAGCAGCGGGTTGGCGTCGGGCGTGTGCGGTATGGCGCCATTGACGATGCGCCGGATACCCGCATCGGCCCAGATCGGCATGCGCTCGAGAACTTTTTCCACATAGGGCAGGATGCGATCCATATCGGGCTCGAACAGCTCGCTCTCCGAATCCCACTCGGGCCAGCCGCCACGATGCGCCCAGGCCTCAACCCCGGCATGGGTTTCATAGATGCCGATCAGCGCGTTGTTTTGTTCCTGGCGGTAGTAGGCGGAAGCGTAAGGATCGCGCATCACCGGCATTTCAATATCGCTGTCGACAAATTCCTGGATCGTTTCGGTGACCAGATAATGATGCTCGCGGTTGCTGATCGGTACGTCGCTGCCGACCATTTGCGCGACTTGGCGGGCATAGCAGCCGGCTGCATTGACGACATGTTCCGCGCGCACCGTGCCTTTGTCGGTGATCACGTCCCACTCGCCGTTCGCGGCTTGTTTGATGTCGGTGACACGGGTGAAGCGCTCGATCTTGGCGCCGAATTTGCGCGCGCCGGCGGCCAAGGCATTGCAGCAACCGGCGGGGTCGACATGGCCGTCGCCTATTGTCAGCGCGGCGGCGACGACGCCGGTGGTATCGACGTGCGGATTGTGCTGCTTGATTTCGTGCGGCCCGAGGATGTGCATCTCAAAGCCGATCAGCTTGGACACCCCCTCGACATGCTTGAACCATTCCAGTTCCTCATCATTGAGGGCAAAGCGGAGACCGCCGCAGCCGTGCCAGGACACATATTGCCCGGTCAATTCCTCGAGCTTGGGATAGAGCGTGTTGCCGTAATGATGGATCTTGGCCATGTTGTAATCGGCAATGAAACTCGGACATTGCCCGGCCGCGTGCCAGGTCGAGCCGGAGGTCAATTCGCCTTTTTCGATGAGCAGGGAATCGGTCCACCCTTCCTCCGCCAGATGATACAGAAGTCCGGCACCCATCATGCCGCCGCCAATGATGACAACGCGTGCGTGGCTTTGCATTGCTTGCTCCCCAGCCCTTGAATTTGTTGGCTAATTCTAGTGATTCACGCCGCCCGATGCCACAAGGTTGCGCTCTGGTTCGATATTAATTTGGCGGCCCATGTTACGGCCGTGCGGCGACAAAAATGGCGCCCGCGAATAGGTTCGCGTTCCCGAACACCGCTTGTTGCCGGAGCGTCGGTAAAAATGGAATTGGCCAATCCCAATGACGACTGTGGCTTCATTTAAATTATCAGTATCAATTGTTACTTAATTCGGCCATGTGATGGATATCACGGTTAATTTTACGCAACTCTATTAATATTACATCATCACTTAAGAAATCGCCGGAACGGAATAAACGCCGGCGTTAAACATCGAACAAGAGGACCGATTTGAGAGAGAGGCCGGTTGGGTCAGCGAGAAGCAACAATTTCCTGAAGTGAAGGAGAAGAGCGATGAATTATATAGCCGCTTTAATCGTCACGATCTCCTTGCTCGCCGTGCCGTTCGCGGCACGCGCCGGAGACGCTCGCGCCCGAGACACGCCGCCCGCACTGGCCGGACAATATGTTGAAAGCGAATCACCGGCCGATTCCTGCGTGCCGCACCGCGTGGCCATGGATCAATTGGCGAAACTGTTCAACGAGAAAGTCGTCGGCCTCGGTCTCGGCAGCAACCAGGAAAGCGTCGTCGAGCTCTATGTCAGCAACCACGGCAGCTGGACCATCCTGGTCACCATGACCAACGGCATGAGCTGCATCGCCGCCGCCGGAGAAAACTGGACCGCACCCGACGCCTTGGCCGGCCTGGCGTCCTAACGCCAGCTCGGCGCCCGGCGCCGACCTGCCTGACATCAACCGCCGCTATGGTCGATTGGATTGAACGGCCCCCCCATTGCTGACATTCTTCCGCATTCGGAATTTCATCACAGGACAAACATATGCCTCGCAAAACGGCCGCAACGGCTGACGTCAACCCGGCCATCGTCACCTGGACTGGGCGGCTGGGCCTGCCAGAATTTTCCGCCATTGAGGGTCGGGATTTTGAGGCGGCGTTTGCCCGTGCGTTGCCGGACCACTTGGCGGAAATCGAAGCCATCGCTGGCAACCGCGCGGAATCGACATTCGACAACACCATCGTGGCGCTTGAACAGGCGGGTGAGCTGCTCACCCGGGCGTCGGATATTTTCTGGAACCTGACCGGGGCCCATACCAACGAAACGCTGCAGGCGTTGGAGCGCAAGCTATCGCCGGAGCTGTCGCGCCATTATTCCGCGATCAAGATGAACCGCGCCTTGTTTGGCCGCATTGATGCCCTCTATCAAAACCGCGAGAGCCTCGGCCTGGATGCGGAAGCGAACCGTGTGTTGGAATTGACCTGGAAATCGTTCGTGCGCGCCGGCGCCGAGCTCAAGGATTCCGATCAGGTGCAACTCGCGGCGACTGGTGAGCGCTTGGCCACGCTTGGCACGGCATTTTCACAAAATGTGCTGGCTGACGAACGCGACTATGCCCTGGTGCTGGAGTCCGGCGAAGATCTGGCGGGGCTGCCGGATTCACTGCGTTCCAGCATGCAGGCCGCGGCTGAGGAGCGCGGCCATGACGGTAAATACGCGGTAACGCTGTCGCGTTCGATTATCGAGCCGTTTTTGACATATTCCGAGCGCCGCGATCTGCGCGAGACGGCGTTCAAGGCTTGGGTTGCGCGCGGCGAAGGGGCGGGTGCGAGGGATAATCGCCCGATCGTCGGCGAAATGGTGCGCCTGCGTGCCGAGAAGGCGGCCCTGCTGGGCTTTGAGAGTTTCGCCCATTTCAAGCTCGACGACACCATGGCAAAAACGCCGGAGAATGTTGGCGCGCTGCTCGGCACCATGTGGCAAAAGGCGCGCGCTCGCGCCGGGGAAGAAGCCGAAGAGCTGGCGCAATTGATCGCCGGCGAAGGCAAGAACCATGCGGTCGAGCCGTGGGATTGGCGTCACTATTCGGAAAAAGCGCGTGCGGCGCGATATGATTTGAACGCGGCGGCGTTAAAGCCCTATCTGCAATTGGAGAACATGATCGAGGCGGCTTTCGATACGGCCAACAAGCTGTTCGGCGTCAGTTTTCGGCGCCATGACGATGTCAGCCTCTATCATCCTGACGTCCGCGCCTTCGAAGTGCTCGATGCGGCCGGCAAGCGCGTCGCTATTTTTCTCGCCGATTATTTCGCGCGCCCGTCGAAACGCTCCGGCGCCTGGATGAGCGAATTGCAGGCGCAACATAAGCTTGACACAGGCGCCGGCGATTCCGGCACTGGTGGCGCTTCCGG
>JAPYQV010000111.1 GCA_029937205.1 Alphaproteobacteria bacterium | reverse complement strand
GGGTTAAAGTGTGCTTTCAGAGACAGCGTAGGAACAGGTGAGAGATGACCACAAGAAGCCCGATAACTCCGCAAACCTTGCAATCCGTCGCCGCCGAGCTTGCCGGACAGCCGGTCAGCGACGAGAAGGCTGCCGCCCACGCCGAGATATTCGAGAACATCATGCAGATGATCGAATCCTTGCGTGAGCTGCCGATCAAGGATGTTGAGCCGGCGGTGATATTTCGGCCGGTCGAGCGCGACGGGGACGAGACCCTATGAGCGACATCACCGAACTCTCCATCGCTGAGCTCTCAGAGGCGTTTCGCGAAAAATCGCTCTCCCCGGTGGCGGCGACTGAAGCCTATCTGGCGCGAATCTCCACGCACAATGACAGGGTCAATGCCTTCGTGACGGTACGCGCGGATGAGGCGTTGGCCGAGGCGAAACAGGCGGAAGCGGAAATCGCCGGCGGCGCCTGGCGTGGTCCGCTGCACGGCATTCCGATCGGCCACAAGGATCTTTATCAGACCGCCGGGATTCGCAGCACGGCGGGCTCGCGCGTGCTCGAGAACCATATCCCCGAGCAAGACGCGACCGCCGTGGCCCGCCTTAAAGAGGCCGGGGTGGTCCTGCTCGGCAAACTCAATACCCATGAATTCGCTTATGGCCCGACCAATGATTCCTCCATGTTCGGCCCGTGCCGCAATCCGTGGGACCCGACGCGCTTCAGCGGCGGCTCGAGCGGTGGCTCGGGGGCTGCCGTGGCGCTCCGGTTGTGTGCCGGTGCGACCGGATCGGACACCGGCGGCTCGATCCGCATGCCGGCGGCGTGCTGCGGCATCACCGGCCTGAAACCGACCTATGGCCGCTCCAGCCGCGCCGGGATCTATCCCTTGTGCTGGACCATGGACCATGCCGGACCGTTGACGCGCTCGGCCGAGGATGCGGCGCTGATGTTTCAGCCCATGCCGGGGCCGGACGGGCGTGATGCATCGGTCGCGGACCGCCCCGTTCCGGATTATGTCGGCGCCCTTACGGGCGACATCAAGGGCCTCAAAATCGGCCTGCCGACGCGCTATTTTTTCGATCGCGCGCTGTCCGAGAATGAACAAGCGGCGCGCCAGGCCGTCGCCGTGTTGGAAGGCCTCGGCGCCGAGGTGCGCGAAGTGGATATCGCGCATATCGATTATTCGGCGGCGGCGGCAATGGTGTTTTATCTTGCCGAAGGCACCGCCTATCACGACGATCATATCGCCACCATCGGCGAGCTCTATACCGATCAGGTGCGGCTCTTTCTCGAGCTCGGCAATTATGTGCTGGCCAAGGACTATCTCCACGCCCAGCGCTACCGCACTTTGCTCGGCCATGCCATGGCAGATGTCCTGACCGAGGTCGATGTGCTGGCGATGCCGGCGCTCCCGCTCACCGCGCAACCGCTCGGCCAGGAAACCATCGATATTCGCGGCAAGACGGAATCGGTGTTCGGCGCAATTCTACGCAACACCGAGCCGTTCGATCTGACCGGCCTGCCGGCGATTGTCGTGCCGTGCGGGTTTGCGTCGGACGGCTTGCCGCTCAGCTTGCAAATCGCCGGGCGGCCGTTCGACGAGGCCGGCATTCTGAAAGTGGCGCACGCCTTTCAACAGGCGACAGACTGGCATTCCCGCCGCCCACCGGATTGAGAAGAAACGCCATGTCTGCCCCGACGCCGCGTAAGATTTCCAAAATCCTCGTTGCCAACCGCAGCGAAATCGCCATCCGTGTCATGCGGGCTGCGTCCGAGCTTGGCATTCGCACAGTGGCGATCTATTCGCAGGAAGACCGCTTCGCCCTGCACCGTTTCAAGGCCGACGAAAGTTATTTGGTCGGCGAGGGGCGGGGGCCGGTCGAAGCCTATTTGAGCATTGACGACGTGTTGCGCATCGCGCGCGACGCCAAGGTCGATGCCATTCATCCCGGTTATGGCTTGTTGTCGGAAAATCCGGACTTCGCCGAAGCCTGTGCCCAGGCAGGTATTCTGTTCATCGGGCCGACGCCGGAGGCCATGCGGGTGCTTGGCAACAAGGTCTCGGCGCGCACTCTCGCGGAGAAGGCCGGCGCCCCGGTGATGCCGGCGACAGCGCCTCTGCCGCGCGATGTTGAGGGCGCACAGGCGCGCGCGCGTGAGGTCGGCTACCCGCTGATGCTAAAGGCAAGTTGGGGTGGCGGCGGGCGCGGCATGCGGGTGATCGAGGACGATGCGGCACTGGCGGACGAGCTCGATGCGGCGCGGCGCGAGGCCGCCGCGGCATTCGGCAATGACGAGGTCTATCTCGAGAAGCTGGTGCGCCGCGCGCGCCATGTGGAAGTCCAGATATTGGGCGATCAACATGGCGGGCTGGTGCATTTGCATGAGCGCGACTGCACCATGCAGCGGCGCAATCAGAAAGTGGTGGAGCGCGCGCCGGCGCCATATCTGAACGCCGAACAGCGCAAAGAATTACACGATGCGGCGGTGCGGATCGGGCGTGCCGCAAATTATAGTAATGCCGGCACGGTCGAATTCCTGATGGATGTGGAGAGCGGTAAATTCTACTTTATCGAGGTCAATCCGCGTATCCAGGTCGAGCATACGGTAACCGAAGTCGTTACCGGGATCGATTTGGTGAAGGCGCAAATTCGCATCGCCCAGGGCGCGCGGATTGGTGAAGACGAAAGCGGCGTGCCGGCGCAGGATATGATCACGGTCAACGGCAACGCTATCCAGTGCCGGGTGACGACGGAAGACCCGGAGAATAATTTTATCCCCGATTACGGCCGTCTCATGGCCTACCGCGGTGCCACCGGTTTTGGCATTCGCCTCGATGGCGGCACGGCTTATTCCGGCGCGGTGATTACGCCGTTTTATGATTCCCTGCTCGAGAAAGTCACCGCCTGGGCACCGACGCCGGATGAGGCGATCGCCCGCATGGACCGGGCGTTGCGCGAGTTTCGTATTCGCGGTGTGCGCACCAATCTGGTGTTTCTCGAAACTCTGCTCGGTCATCCCAAGTTCCTGAGCGGTGAATACACCACGCGCTTCATTGACGAGACGCCGGAGCTCTTTCATTTCGGCAAGCGGCGCGACCGCGCCACCAGACTGCTGCGTTTTATCGGCGAGGTGATCGTCAACGGCAATCCCGAGGTTGAGGGCCGCCCGGTCGGGCCAACCGTGAAGTTTCCGGTCAAACCGGTGCGGCCGAATGGTGAAGCGCCGGCAGGCTCGCGCCAACGGCTGGCGGAACTGGGCGCCGCCGGTTTCGCGGCCTGGATGCACGCGCAGAAACAAATTCTGATCACCGACACGAGTTTCCGCGACGCCCACCAATCGTTGTTGGCGACGCGCATGCGCAGCCATGATCTGCTCGCCGCCGCACCGGCCTATGCTGATCTGCTGCCGCAATTGCTGTCGGTCGAGTGCTGGGGCGGTGCCACCTTCGATGTGGCGATGCGCTTTCTTAAAGAGGATCCGTGGCAGCGTCTTCGGGATTTCCGCGAGGCGATGCCCAATCTGCTGCTGCAAATGCTGCTGCGCGCCTCCAACGGCGTCGGTTACACCAACTATCCCGACAATGTGGTGCGCTATTTTGTCAAGCAGTCGGCGGAAAATGGCGTCGACCTGTTCCGCGTTTTCGATTCGCTCAATTGGGTTGAGAACATGCGCGTCGCCATGGATGCGGTGATCGAGACCGGCAAACTGTGCGAGGCAGCGATCTGTTACACCGGCGATATCTCCGATCCGGCGCGCTCGAAATACGATCTGGATTATTATCTCGATATGGCGCGCCAACTCGAGGCAGCGGGCGCGCATATCATTGCTGTCAAGGACATGGCCGGCCTATGCAAGCCGGCGGCGGCCACCACCCTGATCAAGGCGCTGAAACAGGAAGTCGGCCTGCCGATACATTTCCACACCCATGATACCAGCGGCATTGCCGCAGCCAGCGTGATCGCCGCTGTGGAGGCGGGTGTCGACGCGGTGGATCTGGCCATGGACGCGCTCTCCGGCCTGACCTCGCAGCCGAGCTTCGGTTCGATCAATGCCGCGCTCCGCCACACAACCCGCGACAGCGGCCTCGACCAAGGCGCGGTGCGCACGCTGTCACATTATTGGGAACAGGCGCGGCGCTGTTATTACGCATTTGAAAGCGACATCCGTGCCGGCACCTCGGATGTCTACATCCACGCCATGCCGGGCGGGCAATACACCAATCTGCGCGAGCAGGCGCGCGGGCTCGGCATCGAAGACGAGCGCTGGCCCGAAGTGGCGGAGGCGTTTGCCCAGGTCAACGAGATGTTCGGCGATATCGTCAAAGTGACGCCGACCTCCAAGGTGGTGGGCGACATGGCGTTGATGATGGTCACCAGCGGCCTCACGCCCGAGGACGTGCTGGACCCGGAACGGGAAATCGCGTTCCCGGATTCAGTGGTGTCGTTTTTTGCCGGCGATTTGGGCCAGCCCGATGGCGGCTTTCCCGAGGCGCTGCAGAAGAAAGTGTTGAAGGGCCGCGAGCCGTTGACGGTACGGCCGGGCTCAGTGTTGCCGGCAGCCGACATGGCAGCGCTCCGCGGTGAGGCCGAACATAAAGTTGGCCGCCATATCCGCGATACCGAATTCGCCTCCTATTTGATGTACCCAAAGGTCTTTGCCGACTATGCGCGGGCACGGCGGCGCTACGGCGATATCAGCGTATTGCCGAGCCAAATTTTCTTCTACGGCATGGCGCCGGGCGACGAAGTGACGCTCGACATCGCCCGTGGCCGCCAGTTCATCATCCGCTATCTTGCGCTTAGCGAAAGCGACGACAAGGGCCGGCGCACGGTATTTTTCGAACTGAACGGCCAGCCGCGTAACGTTTTGGTGGAAGATCGAAGCGCCAGCGTGACGCACGAGGCGCTGCCCAAGGCGGAGGAGGGCAATCCCAACCATGTGGCGGCGCCCATGCGGGGCATGGTGGTCAAAGTGTTCCACGCCGAGGGCGAAAAAGTGGCGCGCGGCGACGTACTGTTCGCCATCGAAGCCATGAAAATGGAGACCGCCGTCCATGCCGAGCGCGCCGGCACCATTCGGCGTATCGTGACCCAGGCGGGTATCACGGTGGAGACCAAGGACCTGATGATGGAACTGTCGGACGAAGCCTAAGGGAACAAAAAAATGGCAATTCTCCTACGCGAAGACAAAGAAGGTATCGCAACTCTGACCCTGAACCGGCCAAATTCCGGTAACAGCCTGTCGCATGAATTGGTGCAAGCGTTGCAATCGGCGTGGGACGAAATCGATGGTGATGAATCTGTGCGCGTGGTCGTGCTGGCCGCTTCGGGCCGCTTCTTCTGCACCGGGCATGATCTCAATGAATCGATCGCCGCCATGGAAGACCCGCCTTCCAAGCTGGCGGCCAACCGGGAATGCTCGAAGATGATGCAGAGCATGCTCCGGCTGTCCAAGCCGATCATCGCCAAAGTGCACGGCGTGGCGACCGCCGCCGGTTGTCAGCTCATGGCGACCTGTGATTTGGCGCTGGCTTCGACCGAGGCGCACTTTGCCACGCCGGGCGTGAATATCGGCCTCTGGTGCCTCTCGCCGCAGGTGGCGATCAGCCGCACCATTTCGCCCAAACACGCCATGCAGATGCTGCTCACCGGCAAGCTTCAGGATGCCGAAACGGCGCTTCGTTTTGGTCTGATCAACGAGGCGGTGGCGCCCGACGCGCTCGACGCCCGGGTCACCGAATTGGCTTTGGAAATCGCCAGCAAATCGGCCCATTCCCTCGCCATGGGCAAACGCTCCTTCTACCGCCAGCTCACCATGCCGCTCGACCAGGCCTACGAATATGTCGATGAAGTGATCGTCCGCGCCATTCAGTCGGAGGACGCGAAAGAGGGCATTTCAGCCTTTTTGGACAAGCGCAAACCTGAGTGGACGGGGCGCTGATATTTCGGGTCGTCGCTCGGGCGTGCTATGGTGCGCCGCCGGGTCGATAGACAGAGGCAGGCTACAAAACAATGCCAATTTGGCACTAAAGTTATAACTATATAATAGTAAGGGGCCGCTCAACCAGGCTCGGGATACCAATAAAGCGGCTCGGGGCGCTCGAAATCGCTCGGCCGGTCGATCACTTCGATGATCGTGCCGCTTGAAGCCAGCGTGTCGTAGTAGCAGAAGCGGACGCGCTTCCAACTGCCTTCCTGAATGATCTCGAAACCGCGCGCCTTGAAGCTCGCGTGACACTCCTCCCAAGTCATGCCGAGGTCGCCGAGCATGATGCCGACATGCTGTACGCCCTCCTCGTTGCGCTCCAAAAAATCTTTGTAAATGCTTGGGCCGTCGAGCGGCTGGATGATTTCCCAGTTGAGCGCGCCGGTCCAGGCCAGCGCCAGGCGCATGCTATAGGTTGCGGGTTGACCGCGATAGGTGGTGTCGAATAGATCGGGCGCGCTGTATTCGTTGACCCACCACGGGCCAATGCCGAGCGCGTCGGCGTAGCGCCGCACCATGGCGTCCAGATCCCGCGTAACGATACAGATCTGGCGGGTCTCCGGAATGAAGCTGTTGGCCAGATTCGATGTGACCGGGTCGGGGGCGGCCATGTTCGGCTCTCCTGGTTAGCTCGCCTGGGCGGCGCGCCAAATGCGCTCCGGCGTGAGTGGCATGTCGATATGCTCGACACCGCGCACGGCAAGTGCATCCAACACCGCGCTGACCACCGCCGGCACGGATGGAATGCAGCCCGCCTCGCCGCAGCCCTTGAGGCCGAAACTGTTTTGCTTGGTGAGGACTTCGTTGGTGGCGAGAAAGAATTCCGGCATGTCGTCGGCGCGCGGCATGCAATAGTCCATGAAGGAGCCGCTCAGCAATTGGCCGCTTTCAGGATCGTACACGCAGTTCTCAAACACCGCCTGGCCAAAGCCCTGGGCGAGGCCGCCGTGAATTTGGCCTTCGAGCAGTTGCGGATTGATGACGCGGCCAAAATCATTGACGGCGGTGTAGGTGTCGAGCTCAAGCGCGCCGGTCTCGGGGTCTATTTCAAGCTCGACAATGTGGCAGCCGTTGGGGATCGTTGGGTCCTCGATCTCAGATTGGGCGCTTTCGTCGAGGCCCGGTTCCATGCCTTCGGGAAGGTTTGACGCGTCGCGCGAGGCTATAGCGAGGGCCATGACATCAATCGAGCGATCGGTCCCGGCGACGGTGAAATTACCGGCCTCGAAGCGGATATCCGCGGCCGATGTTTCGAGCAAGTGCGCGGCGAGTTGTTTGCCCTTCTCGATTATCTTGTCGGCGCCCATCTTGACCGCCTCGGCGATCATATAGGTCGAGCGCGATCCGCCCGATCCGCCGCCCTGTGGCAGGGTATCGGTATCGCCTTCCCGGTAGGTAATTTTGTCAAACGGTACGCCGAGGGTTTCATGCAGAAACTGTGCGAAAACCGTGCCGTGTCCCTGTCCGGACGATTTGGTGCCGCCAGTCAGCGTGACGCTGTCGTCATCGTTGAAAATGATGGAAATGCTTTCGTTCGGATCGCCGACGGTCGATTCAACATAGAGCGCCATGCCGATGCCGCGCAATTTGCCGCGATCATGGGCAAGAGCGCGGCGCTGCGCGAAGCCGAACCAATCGGCGAAGGTCAGGCAATCGTCCATGTTCTTTTCGAAATTCCCAGAATCATAGGTGATATCCATCGGCGTGACGTAGGGCATTTGCTCAGCAGAAATGACGTTGCGGCGGCGAATTTCCACAGCCCCCAGGC
>JAPYQV010000617.1 GCA_029937205.1 Alphaproteobacteria bacterium | reverse complement strand
CCCAACACATGCTGCGTCGCCCGGTCTCGGTGATGGCGGCGCAATACAGCCTGCCCTTTTCGCTCGGCGCCAGCCTCGTGCACGGCCCGAGTGAGTACGAGGCCTACGGCGAGGATAAGTTCGAGGATGCCGCCATTCTCCGACTTTGCGATGTTGTCGAGGCGGTCGAGGACGCGCATATGGAAGCCGCATTCCCCGAGCATTTCGGCAGTTGGGTGGAATTGCGAACTGAGGCAGGAGAGACACGACGCTCTGATGTCCTCGACAGCGTCGGCACGCCGGCCCGGCCGATGGATTTGGCAGCTATTGAAAAGAAAATATCCGGATTGCTGGCACCAATGGAAGCCGCACCCGCAGTCAGCGGTATCAGCCGCGCTGTCGAGGCGCTTGACCAGGATGGCGGACCGTCGCGCCTGATTTCCCTATTCGCCACCACATGAGGAAAATATGAGTATATACGACATGAAAGCGGATGCCGCGCGGGTGGTCGATGCGGTGGAGGCGGGCGGTGTTGCCATCGTGCCGCTCAATGTGGCCTACGCCATCACTGGCAATAGCGAAGATGCGATGCGGCGCATCTTCACCGCCAAAAACCGAAGCTTCGAAAAGCCAAGCGGCATGCTCAGCAATTGGCAACTCTTCAACGATGTTCAAATTTGCGGCGAACGCGAGCGCGCCGTGGTGAATTGTGTCATCAACGAGCACGGCCTTCCCATGTCGACGGTCGCACCTTTCCGTGCCGATCATCCAATATTTGAAGGCGTCGATCTCTTCGTCATCAACCATTCTTCCAAGGCCGGCACCATCGATATGCTATTGAACGCCGGCGAGCTGCACGATGAATTAACCAGCCAAGCATATGCACGCGGCGTACCGCTGTTCGGTTCCTCGGCCAACACCTCGCTTCAGGGCAGCAAATACCGGCTTGAGGACATCGAAGCACCGGTGCTGGAATGCGCCGACATCGCCCTCGACCACGGCACCAGCAAATACGCCAACGACGAGGGCCGCTCGAGTTCCATCATCGATCTCCGCGATTTCAAAACCATCCGCATCGGCGTCCGCTACGAACGCATCTGTGAAATCCTGCTGGAAACTTTCGACATCGATCTCCCCGCCATCGGCATGGCCGGCGAGCGCGCCGCCATGGGGTAGGCATGGGATGTGCACAGCGCTCCACCCCTTTTAGATACTGAAGTCACCATTTAAGACCTGTTTTGGCGGGCCTTATTATTGAGTACGTTGCTCGTTCAGAGCTCGCTGGTACTCAAGTGAGTAAAGTCAAAGAATTCTGCAATCGTTTGTTTTTATTTAATAAATAGAGGTTTCATAATTTAACAGTAGACATTTTTCTAGAGCGATCAAATATGAACCCTCAGAAAGTAATGATTGAATATATCAAATATTACTCAATCTCATTAATTTCGCGCTCAGCAAAGGACCATGAAATGTACCGACCTGACAGGATAGTCGACAGAAAATATGATTGTGGAAGACAAAGCGAATATCAAATAACGACAGCAGCGGGCGAGCAAAGATTGTGAGCGGAGACAGAGAGCGTCTCAC
>JAPYQV010000110.1 GCA_029937205.1 Alphaproteobacteria bacterium | reverse complement strand
CGCGCATCCGCGCGCTTGGCTTGGCACGCTTGCCGGAATGCATGATGCATTCCGGAATTATTTCTTAGCCGCCCATTTTTCTGCCGCCTGATCGTCGGACGCGCGGGCTTCGACCCATTCTTCGCCGCCGCCGCGCTCTTCCAGTTTCCAGAACGGCGCGCTGGTTTTCAGCCAGTCGATGAGAAACGCGCAGGCCTCGAGCGCTGCCTGGCGGTGCGATGCGGCGGTGATTACCATGACGATGCGCTCGCCCGGTTCAAGCCGGCCATAGCGGTGAATGATCAGGCAATCCTCAAGCGGCCAGCGTTGGCGTGCTTCGGTCTCGACCTCGGCCAATTTCTTTTCCGTCATGCCGGGATAATGTTCGAGCGTCATGGCGCCGATTTTATCGTCGCCCGCCTGACCCCGCACCAGCCCGACGAAGGAAGCCATTGCGCCGACCTCACCGCTGCCGCTGAGCGCCGCCATCTCGACGCCGACATCGAAATCCTCGCGCTGCACCCGGATCATGCGCCCGCCCTCAGCCGCCGGTGACGGGCGGAAACAGCGCCACTTCATCATGGTCGGTCAGGGGATGATTGAGCCCGGCAAAATCCTGATTGACGGCAAAGCGCACCACCGCCAGATCGGCCAACGCTTCGTCGTAACCAGGACCCCGGCTCTTCAGCCAGGTCACCAGCGCGCCCAGCGTGGCAACATCGTCGGGCAGCGTAATGTCTTCCTCAGCAATGCCGATCTTTTGTTTGAGCCAGGCAAAATAGAGCAGTTTCACAAGGGACCCTCAGCGCATCATTTCGTTGAAAGGAAGAAAATCGACGGCCATGCCCGGCACCACTTCGCTGACCTCTTCGGCCAATTCAATCAAGCCATCGGCGAACACCGCGGAAGACAATATGCCGGCACCGTCATGGCGGTATTTTTCCGCCGTCACCGTGCCGTCGTCAAGCGTGCGCAGGCGGGCGCGCAGCCATTCGCGCCGGCCGGTTTTCTTTTTATAGCCGAAATCCGCGCGGACATGAAAAAAACGCGGCTCGACATCGGTGACACCTGCCATGCGCAGCAGCAACGGCCGGGCAAAACGCAGAAACGTTACCATGACCGCCACCGGATTGCCCGGCAGGCCGACAAACGGCACATGGCCAACTTGGCCGAGCGCGATCGGGCGGCCCGGGCGGATGGCGAGGCGCCAGAAATTGAGATGGCCGAGCGCTTCCACCGCTGCCTTGATATGGTCCTCCTCGCCGGTCGAGACACCGCCCGAAGTGATCAGGGCATCATGTGTCTTGGCCGCGCCCGCAAGCGCGCCCTCTACCGCATCGAGCCGGTCGGGCAGGATGCCGAGATCGCTGACGTCGCACCCCAGCGCCTCCACCAGTGCGATGATCATCAGCCGGTTGGCGTCGTAGATACCGCCCGGTGGCAGCGTTTCTCCGGGCTCGAAAACTTCGTCGCCGCTTGAAAACACAGCGACCCGAAGCGGCCGGAAAACCGCGAGCGAGGTCAGCCCGACCGACGCGGCGAGGCCAATATCCTGCGGCTTCAGGCGCCGCCCGGCCTCGAGGATCGTGGTGCCGCGCTCGATGTCTTCACCGGCATGGCGACGATTGGCACCGCGTTTGATGCCGGGTGGAATGGTGACCACACCATCTTCTTCGCGGCAATCCTCCTGCATCAAGACCGTATCCGGCCCGCTTGCACCGGCTTCGCCAACCGGCATCGGCGCGCCAGTAAAGATGCGTAACGCCGCGCCGCGCGGCGCGCCGTGGCCGAGCGGCTGGCCGGCCGGGATGCGTTCGTGCCACGGCAGGCGGGTTTCCTCGCCCGCCTTGAGGTCGTCGAAATAAACCGCCCAGCCATCGACGGCGGCATTGTCATGCGGCGGCACATCATGCGCCGACAGCACATCGCGCGCCAAGATGCGGCCATGGCTCTCAGACAAGGCGCATTGCTCCGGCTCGACGACCCGGTGGGCGTTATCGGCGAGACGCGCCAGTGCCTCAGCGGTGGTCATCAACTCGCCGCCGAAGGCAAAACAATCGTCACTCAGTTGTGCCATGGGCCTGCTCCGCTGTGTCCCGGTTCTGCCTGCCGGGTGCTAATTTTCTCCCGCCCAATTCACTGTAGGCCATCACAAAATCCGCGATCGCGGGAATATCGTTCAAATCCAGCAATACAATATCATGCTTCTCCGGCAGGTCCTCCGGCTTGCCGCTGTCGCTCGCCACCGCCACCACCCAATCATCCTCGGCCGCCAGAAGTGGCAGCGCAGCATCGGCGCGGTGGACTTCCAGCTTGGCATGGTCATGCCGCTTAAAGCCCTCGATCAGAAGCAAATTGACATCGCAAAACTGCGTATAGAGCTCTTCCAGTGGCGGCTCCGGCGCGTCACGCAATTCATGCAATAACGCCCAGCGCTGGTCCGATACATATAGCACCTCGTTTGCGCCCGCCTGGCGCCATTCGGAGGCATCATGGCCGGGCGCGAAGAGATCGAAGCCGTGATGGGTATATTTTATCGTCGCGACGGAGAGATTGCGCGCGCACAGTTCCGGCAGTAGGCGGCGCAACAGCGTCGTCTTGCCGCTGCCGCTCCACCCGGCGATGCCGAAAATACGCATATCCTTGCCCATTTACGAAACCGCCCATTGACGTGCGACGGCGCGCAGATAGAAGCCGGCGCTGAGCCAACTCAGCGCCGCCGCGAGCCACAACAATGCCTCGCCGGCCTGGCCGAGTGGCTCAGCCAGCGACAGCCACGCGGGGGCAACGAGCAACAGGGCGATGGCGGTCATTTGGCTCGCCGTTTTCCATTTCCCGAGGCGGCTGACGGGTAGGCTGAGGCGCCCGGCCAGGCCTTCGCGTAAGCCGGATATCAACAGCTCGCGGCAGAGGATCGCGACCACCGGGATGACCGGCGCATCATAGCGGACCGCCAACATGATCAACGCCGCGGCGACGATCAATTTGTCGGCAATGGGATCGAGGATACGGCCGAATTCGCTGGTCTGATCAAGCCGCCGGGCCAGCCAACCATCGAAAAAATCGGTCGCGGCGGCGAGCGCAAATACCCCGAAGATCGCCCACGCCGCGACGTCTCCTGGCACATAGAACAGAGCGACGAATGGCGCCACCAAGGCGACACGGCCGATCGTTAAAATGTTCGGTATGTTGGTCATGATCGCTTCGCCAGCCTAGCACGCTCAGGCGTCGGCGTGAAAATGGTCGTAGATGGATTGCGCCAGGGCCTTCGAAATGCCGTGCACCTGTTCAAGATCGGCGAGCCCGGCTTGCGACACACCGCGCGACGAGCCGAAATAATGCAGCAGTGCCTTCTTGCGGCCGGGTCCGACGCCCTGAATGCCGTCAAGCCGCGAGCGCGTCGTATTCTTCGCCCGCCGTGCCCGGTGTGTGCCGATGGCAAAGCGGTGCGCCTCATCGCGCAGGCGCTGAATAAAATAGAGCACCGGATCGCGCCGTTCCAACGAGATCGGCGCCCGATCGGGCAGGAATATGCGTTCCAACCCGGCATCTCTGTCGGGCCCCTTGGCGACCGCGACCAAGGCCACGTCGCTGACCCCGAGCTCGGCGAATATTTCCAGGGCGGCGCTGAGCTGCCCGGCGCCGCCATCGATCACGACCAGATCCGGCCAGGCACCCTGCGCGCGTTCCGGGTCTTCTTTCAGCAGGCGCGAAAAACGCCGCGACAGCACCTCCCGCATCATGCCGTAATCGTCTCCCGCGGTGATGCCGCCTTCTGCCACAGGTATCGCGTCGCTCTTGATATTGAATTTGCGATAGCCCTTTTTGATAAACCCTTCAGGCCCGGCGGCGATCATGGCGCCGATCGCGTCGGTGCCGGATATGTGGCTGTTGTCGTAGACTTCAATGCGCTCCGGCACCGATTCCAACTCGAGCTTATCGGCCAGGCCTTCCAACAACTTGCGCTGGGCGGCGCTCTCCGAGAAACGCCGTGCCAGCGCTTCGCGCGCGTTGCGCTCCGCATCGATAATCATGCGCGCCTTGTCGCCCCGGCTCGGGCGGTGAATATGAACACGGCGCTCGGCTTTCAGCGCCAATGCTTTTTCCACCAGAGCGCGGTCCGCAAGCTCATGATTGACGAGCAACAGCGGCGGCGCCGCCCGGTTGCTGTAAAACTGACCGATAAAAGCGAACAGCACGTCGGCGGCGGCGGCATCCTTCTGGTGGCGGGGATAATAGGCCCGGTTGCCGTAATTCTGGCCGCTGCGGAAAAAGAATATCTGCACGCAGGATTGGCCGCCGCTCTGGTGCACTGCGATCACGTCGGCGTCTTTAAGACTGTGCAGATTGATGCCCTGGCGCGCCTGAATGTGGGCGAGGGCGCGAATGCGGTCGCGGTAGGCGGCGGCGGTTTCGAATTCGAGGGCTTCGCTGGCCGCCGTCATGCGCTCGGTCAGGCGGGCATGGATGTTGCGGCTGCGGCCCGAGAGAAAGTCGCGCGCCTCGTCCACCAGGGTGGCATAGTCATCGGCGCTCACCCGCCCGACGCAGGGCGCCACACAACGCTTGATCTGATGTTGCAGGCACGGCCGGGTGCGGCTGGCGAAAATCGAATCGGAACAGGAGCGCAGCGGAAAGGCACGGTGCAGGGCGTTCACCGTTTGATTGACCGCGCCGGCCGAGGCAAAGGGGCCGAAATATTCGCCTTCGGCACTCTTCGCGCCTCTGTATTTGGTGATGCGCGGATAGTCGTGGCCGCCGGTGATGAGAATATAGGGAAAGGATTTATCGTCTCTGAGGACAATATTGTAGTAGGGCTTGAGGCGCTTGATCAGATTGCTCTCCAGCAGCAGCGCCTCGACCTCGCTCTTGGTCGTTACCACCTCAACGCTGGCGGTGCCGGCGACCATGCGCTGCAGGCGGTGCGACAGGGCGCCGACATTGGTGTAGCTGGTTACCCGCTTCTTCAGGTTTTTTGCCTTGCCTACATAGAGTGGGTCGCCGGCCGCGTTGAGCATGCGGTAGACGCCGGGGCTCCCCGGCATGATCGCGACGGCCTTGCGCAACGTCTCAAGGCCGGCCGCCAGACTTGTCGCGGGCGCAGGCGTCTTGGGCGAAGACGTCATGGGCGAATCTTTCTTGCCGTTGTTGGCCTGCAATGTGGTGTCGCTATCCGTCATTTTCCAATCCGTAGCGCGCCGGAACTCTCCGAAGTGCGGCGAATTCCCAAATATCGCAAGATCAAGAATATCCTGTTGCCGGTGTGCAAACACTATCGATTCAAACAGTTGGCGCACAAACTTGGCGGCGGCCACAAAGTCTTTTGGCCGCTATCCACTAAACATGTGGATAAGCCTGTGCGTCAATGCCACCCTTTGTCGCGACTGTCAGCCAATCCAATGTCTTAATGCGGTTTGCCTTATTTTTGTGCATTTACCATAAAGCTTTGATAATTAATAATTTTATAATTAATAAACCGTTTACAAAGATTTCCGGATAATATTGGTGTCTATGTCACCCGGCCTAGCCTCATTCGCTAGGCCGATGTGTGCAGTTATTGCTGTGAGAACGTTATTTAACGTCCATAGGGTCACAGGTCGTACAAAATAATGTATGCCTGAACCGCCTCGACCATGCAGGTGCATCTCGGCATTCGCCAGAGTCATTGCGGTATGATTACCCGGACCGTCATCAATTCGAGGAATATCCGCAATGCCGCGCCCCGTCTGCACTCTCGAATGCAGCACCGCCGAGCGCGTTTTGGCCGGGGCAGCGAGGCTGGCCGATATGGTTTGCGACCGGAAGCGATTGCGCTGCGCCGGGCTATGGATAAGCCTGTTGGCAGGCGATCAACAAAATACCGTGCTTTCGTGATCCGAAAATAATGCGTTTCAAACCCGGATCCGGCGGCAGAAATTTCAACCTTACGTAAGACATTGATAATAAATGGTATAATACGAGAATTTCTGGTCCATCCATTAATGTGGGACGGCATGGTCCTCACGATTATGTGAGTGCGAGGCGAAAATAGGATGTGGACAGAATTCGCGGATGGAGCGCTCTAAATCGTCCGCCAGGGCCGGTTGGGGCGGCTATGTTTCGCCCTGCAGGCGTTCTATTTCGACCCCCACACTGGCTGCTTCGTCATAAATATCGAGCTTTTCAACGCACACCCGCACGCGGGAAACCCGTCCATCGGCGAGGCACAAGTCGGCGATGCGCTCGGCCAATGTTTCCACCAGATTGATATGAACGTCACTTGTCAGCGCGCGCACGCCATTTACCACATGCTCGTAGTTCACCACATTCTCGATCCGGTCGTGCAGGGTACGGTCTTCTTCCAGTACCATCAGATCGACGTTGATGCGGACGCGCTGCGGTCCGTCCTGTTCATGGGCATGGACGCCGATGGCGCAGGGCAGGATCAGATCACGCACGAACACGCGCCGATAGGACGGCTCGGTACTTGCCGGTGCGCGCGGCCTTAGGGGTGTGGGTTCGTTCACGGCGGCGCTATTCCTCCACCTCATTGCCGGGCGGCATACTCCAGCCCAAATGCTGGCCGCCGTCGAGCGCCATCATTTGCCCTGTCATCGCCGGCGCTGCAAGGATAAAGCGCACCGCCGCCGCAATTTCCTCCGGTTCGGTGCCCCGCCCAAGCGGCGTATTCTCGCATTGGGCGCGAAATTGCGCCGCCGTTTGCCGCGCGCTTGGCAGCACCGGTCCCGGTCCGATGGCATTCACCCGAATACGTGGCGCCAACGCCAGGGCGAGGGTTTGCGTCAGCGTCCAGAGGCCCGATTTGCTCAGCGTATAGGAGATAAAATGCGGCGTTAGGTTCCACACGCGCTGATCGAGAATATTGATGATGGCACCGTTTGTGCCACTGGGGAGCGCCGTGGGGAGCGCCGTGGGGCGCGCTGTCGGGAGCGCCGCGGCAAACGCCTGGCTGAGGAGAAATGGCGCCCGGAGATTAACCGCCATATGCGCCTCCCAGGTTGCCTGCGTGGCGCTTTCCACATTGTCATATTCAAACAGCGAGGCGTTGTTGACAAGGCAGCCGAGCGGCCCGAGCGCCGCCGCCGCGCGGCCGGCCAGATCCGATGCCGCCGCCTCATCGCCGAGCTCGGCTGCCAGTGCCACGGCGCGCCCGCCGGCGGATTCAATCATCGCCACCGTCTCTTCGGCGTCCGCCGCCGATCCCGCCGCCGATCCTTGTGAATCCCGGTGATGCACGGCAACCGCCCAGCCGTCGGCGCCAAGCCCAAGGGCGATGGCGCGGCCGATACGCTGGCCGGCGCCTGTCACGAGCGCTGTGCGCGGCTCTGGAAAGGACGACGCCATGGCGTTCAGGTCAGTGAATCGCCGTGCGGCGCGTCGATGATATCGGTATAGCGGAACACCATGTCCCTGAGCGTGACGAACCCGACCGCCTCGTTGTTGTCGACCACCAGAGTGCGCGACAGGCCAAACTTGGAGAGCAGGCGAATGGCGTATTTGATTTCCATGCTGGCGTCGACCGTGAGCACCGGCTTCGACATGATCTCATAAACATTGGTGCGGTCGAGCGAGCGATTGCGCGCGATCACTTTGTTGGCGATATCCGATACCACGACAATGCCGAATTCATCACCGGGGCGGCGGCGCTCGACCACGAGGGAGCGCACCTTGGCCTCGCGCATGCGGTTGAGCGCCTCGCGCACGGTGGCCAAGCCTTCTACCGGCACCGGCATGGGCGTCATCACCTCATGCACCTGAATATGTTTTCGCTCACTCATAAC
>JAPYQV010000109.1 GCA_029937205.1 Alphaproteobacteria bacterium | reverse complement strand
GGATGGCGATGCCGCTGCCGGACCTTTCCTCGAAAGCGCCCACCGTGGCGATCTCTTCCAAAATCACCCGTGCGAGATGCTCTTCGACGACAAACAGGAGAATGTCCCGTTGGCCGGTCAGGCTCAAGCCCAGAAACGTTTTTTCGGGCTGCAAGCCCTCCCCCCGGCAACGGGTGATAATAGTGGCCCCGGTCGCGCCGGCCCGGCGTCCGGCGTCGAGCACGGCCTCGGTCTCGCTATCGTCGACGAGCGCCATCACGAGTTTGAATTTCATGTTACGTCCTTTCAGTCGAATCGCCGGGCTTCCGCTTTCGTGTGAGACGGGCGGTGAGCTGTGCATAGCCGAGCACGGCGATGATTGGGAATACGCTGGCCAAGGCGATCAGGCCGAAGCCGTCGATCAAGGGGCTGCGCCCTGGCACGTTGGCGGCAAGGCCGAGGCCAAGCGCCGCGACCAGAGGCACAGTGACGGTGGAAGTGGTGACACCACCCGAATCATAGGCCAGCGGGATGATCGAGCGGGGAGCGAAGAAAGTTTGCACAATAACGATGGCGTAGCCGGCCATGATGAACCAGTGGAGCGGAATGCCGGTGACGATACGGAAGGCGCCGAGGGTGACGCCCACGGAAACGCCGAGCGCCACGGCAAATCTGAGGCCCCAGGGATTGACGGTGCCGCCGGAAACGGAGCCCGCCTTGCCCGCCACTGCGATCAAGGCGGGCTCGGCGATGGTGGTGCCGAAGCCGATGGCGGCGGCGAAGATATAGACCCAGAGATAATCGTACCAGGCGCCCGCCACCCCCTCGACGAGGCCAAGAAACTCAGGATCGGTAAGCTGGCGCGCCATCGTCTCGCCAAGCGGAAACAGCGCCGATTGCAGACCGATCAGGAACAGCGACAGGCCGATGATGACATAGATAAAACCGATCACGACACGGCGCCAATTGGCCAGACGCTTGCGGATGACGATGATCTGAAAAAACAGAACCAGCCCAACCAGGGGCGCGAGATCAAGCAGGGTCTCCAGGATTACGGCGCCGATATTTTCGAAAAATCCCATCCCCGCCACTTACATCAGCATGCCGTATACCAGCACGAAGAGGATCGGCGTCAGGCAGGCGAAGGCGATCAGGCCGAAGCCGTCGATCAGCGGATTGCGCCCGCGGATCACGGTGGAGAGACCGACGCCGAGCGCCGTCACCAGTGGCACGGTGATGGTGGAGGTCGTCACACCGCCCGCATCAAATGCGATGCCGATGATTTCTTCCGGTGCGAAAAAGGAGAGGATCACGGCGATGATATAGCCCGGAATAATCAGCCAATGGACCGGCCAACCCTTGATGATTCGGAGCACGCCAAGGGCGATCCCGGCGCCGGCGGAAACCGCCACCGTATAGCGCAAACCCAGGGCAAAGCTATTTGCTGCCTCGGCGTTGGACTCGATGACACCAGCCTCCGCCGCCGTCCGCCCGGCCACCGCCGTGACGGCGATGAGGGCGGGCTCGGCCACGGTGGTGCCAAAACCGAGGGCGAAGGAAAAGAGCAGCAGCCAGAAGAGGCTGCCCTTGCGGGCGAAATCCTGCGCCAAGCCCTCGCCGAGCGGAAAGAGGCCCATTTCCAGGCCCTTGACGAAGAGCGCCAGACCGAACATGACAAAAACCATGCCGACCAATATTTCCGCGAGATTGGGAAAGGGCTGGCGGAGGATGGCGAGTTGAAAGACCGCGATGACGGCGATGATTGGCACCAGATCGCGTAAGGTGCTGAGCACCAAGAGGAGAAAGGAGAGCGGTGGCGCGAACAGGGCGTGGCGGCGCAACGCGCCGGCAAAGCGCGGCGGGGGTGGGTTTGGCTTGCCGCCGGGATTGGCCATATCGCTCAAGGGTTGGGGAACTTTCTCAGCTGAAACGCATACCTCACCCTATTGTGCCTCAATTTGCACGCCCGTCGCAGTACAAAGATTGCACCGCTTGACCGCATGCCGCGTGCTTTCTACCGTGCCCCTTGCGGTAAACGGTTTGGAGGCGGGCAAGATGACGGTCGCGGACAACAAGCGGATTTTACGCAAATGGCTGAAGGCGCTTCAAGCGGGCGATATGGAAACGCTCCTGGCGCTGCAATCCAAGGACTGCGTCTGGCTTCTGCCAGGCTCGAAAAAACTGCCCTGGGCGGGGCGCTGGACAGGCGCGGCGCGGCAGAGAACCTATCTCAAGCGCATCTCGGCCGCCGTCGATTTCGGCAAGCAGGAGTTCAAGGAATTTATCGCCGACGGCGGGCGCATTGTCGTCACCGGCCAGGAAATCGCGCACTCGAAGCCCAACGGCAAGCGCTGGAATGTGACCTTCGCCTGGGCGTTCACGCTCAAGCGCGGCAAGGTGGTCGCCTGGGAAGCCTTCGAAAACACCGAAATCATCGCCGCCTGCTACTAAGAGGTCAAACCGGAACGCTCATATTCCGGGATGCGATGAGCATTGCTTATCGAATCCCGGCAAGCGCGCCAAGCCAAGCGCGGATGCGCGCGCCCGGCGATTGAGGGATTTTCATAAAAAGTGCGCCCGACCATGCGCGAGGTAGCCGCCAAGGAATCATGTGGTGCGGATGCACCCGCCCGGCGTTTGAGGGCAAATAATTATGGAGACGGAAATGATAATTATTATTTCGTGCCGGCGCTGACGATCCAACAGGCCGACGCCATGCGCACGCCGGTGCCGTCATGATAGGGCGTGAACGTGGTGATGAGCGCTTCCTCGACGGCGCGCTTGGTGTCCGCGTCGGCGTCCGCCAGCACCCGGGCGACCGGCCCCAAATGGCAGGTCAGCGCGGCGGCTTCCGCCACCGTTCCGGGGCCGCTCAAATAGATTTCCTGGTCGAGCGGCGCAACCGAAATATCGCTATAGCCGGCTTGTTCAAGAATTTCCCGCGCCCGGTTCGGCGCGGCCAGCGCGAACGGCCCCGGCGCACCCGGCGGGATGGGATCTGGCGGCGCCACAAATTGCAATGCCACAGCGATCCCAATCGACATCCAGGGATTTTCATCGAGCGCCCGCCAACAGACGAAACTCAGCCGGCCCGTCGCCTTCAGGGCGCCCCGCATGTTGCCGAACGCCGCGACCGGCTGATCGAAAAACATCACGCCAAAGCGTGAAAAAATGTGGTCGTAAGCGGCCGGCGGAAAATCACCGGTCTGTGCGTCGACTTGCTCGAATTCAAGATTGAGCGCCGGCTCAAGGCCGGCACGCTGGCGCGCATGATCCAGCATCGGTGCGGAAAGGTCGACGCCGCGGACTGCGCCGCCAGCGCCGACGCGGCGCGCCAGTTCGAGGGCGCTGTCGCCGCAGCCGCAGCCGATATCGAGCACCTGCTGGCCCGCGTTGATGGCCGCCTGATCCATCGCCTTTTCGCCGAGGATGCGAATTTGGCCGTCCAATTGTTGCTGGAAATTCACCCAGTTCGGTCCGGCCCGATCATTCCAGTATTCGCTCATTTCCGAGTTTGCCGTGTCGCTGTCCATGTCGCCGTCCGTGCCGCTGTTCATCGTCCCTCTCCTAATCGCGCCGGTTTGCCCGGCCCTGATACGCCGCGCCCAAAAAACTGCCAAACATTTCCAGATCGCGCCAGCTATAGGCGATTTCGTCGAGCGCCACGCCGAAATGAGACTCGCGCCGTTCGGCCGCCACAGCACCGCCCATGGCGTGGTAGAAAAAGCGCGACGGATTGGCCGCCAGCACCCACAACATGGCCGAATCGAAGCCTTGCAGGTGTAGTTGCGCCAGCATGGCAAACAGCAGCCGCCGGCCGAGACCGCGGCCCTGGTGATCCGGCGCGACATAGAGCGTATAGACCTCGCCGGTATACGGCAGGCCGCTCGGGCGTGCCGGCCCGGCACTGCCATAGCCGAGCAATTCACCGTCCGCTGCCTCAGCAATATGCACCGCGAATTCATGGTCGGACGTGGCAATTACGCGCAGCCATTGGCGCCGCTCGGCGCTCGGCGAAAGGCCGAGCAACACATCGTCGGGCAGAATGCCGGCATAGGCGGTACGCCAGGTATCGACATGCAACTCGGCGATCGGCCCGGCGTCGCTGGGCTGCGCTATTCGAATTCGGATCATATCGTCAGACATAGCATGATCCCGGGCGGGCCCCAAATTTCAGCCCGCCGAAAAGCAGAAAGAGCCGGCGATTGCGGGCCCTTTCCGGGTGCTGTTTCCGGTTGCTGTGAAATCGCGGTGCGTCAGACTACCTGAGCGCTTTGCCGAGCGATTTCCTCAGACACGGTATTTTCGGGTGCGCTGTTCTCAGGCGCCGTGCTGCGCCGGCTGACAATGAAGATGATCGCCACCGCGTTGATGGCACTATAGACGTAAAGCAGGGTTGAGCCCTGCGGCGTCAGGGCGACCAGGACGGCGACGCTGAACAGGATTCCGGCCACAGAGGCGATCTTGGCGCGCATCGGAATAACCCGATGCTCGCTCCACAGGCGCAGCGACGGGCCGAAGAATTTGTGCTGGTACAGCCAGGTGTGAAAGCGCTCCGAGCCCTTGGAAAAGCTCCACAGCGCGAGCAGCAGAAAGACCATCGAGGGCATCACGGGCACCATCGTTCCAATGATGCCAAGGATGAGGTTGAGCCAGCCGAAGGCGACAAATGCGGCCCGGACTGAGGAGCGGGATGACCCGTTGAATTCTGTCATGGGTCGAGTATGCGGGTCGCCTGTTAACGCGCTGTTAAACTCTCTGGTTAAGAAAACTTAAGCATGATTTTTTAAAGATCGCTGATGATGGGTGCTGAATCTTCAATTTCCTGGATGCGATTAATGCCGCTGCGCATTTGTGTGGATATAAATTCGGAGCGCCTTATAGGAGAATCCGTTTTCCAACCGACCTCCCGTTCCCAGGCGCCCATCTTAAGCGACAAACCGCACAGCACGCCGCCCACCGTGGTGTGATGGCTCTCGATCATCTTACGCACCCGGCGAAACGAATCACCGTTCAAATTTTCCCACATGTCCTTTGAGTGCCGGTCGAAACTCTCGAAGCGGCCGGTCAGGGAAGCGGTGACATCGTTCAGGCGCTCGCGCAGAAATCCGAAGACATTCATCAGAATGGGGTCGCGGCGCATGTGGTAATTGCCTTCCAGTTCATCCATGATCTCGATGAAGCGACCGATCTTGGGAACCAGATCGTCCAGGCAATTCTTGTAATAGGCGAGCGACAGGAAGATATCGGCATATTCCTCGAGAAACGCCGGCACATCCATGATGTCGATGTCGAGTTTCTTCGCCAAGGTGCGCAGATTGCGAATCGCCGAATCTTTGTTCGGGTTCGAAAACATGCCGATGAGTTGGTCGAAATTTTCAATATTCGCATCCGAGTCGCCATAGACCTGGGCGAGCAGCGGCGAGGTAAAAACCCGCATATATTCGGTCAGTTCCGCCTGTTTGTCCTCGGACAGTTTCAGCGCATCCACTTCGTCCAGCTCGATTCCCGCGCGGCGCAACTCAATGCGGAGCGAGTAGACGTCATAGCTGTTGAGCCGCGCCAAATGATCGATCAGACGTTGGTCCTCAAGATCCTCTATGCTTTCCCAATGAAAATGCGCCTTCAGCGTCTCCGGCGCGATTTGCCCGCTGCCGGCTTTTTCATCGTTGTAAATTTCGACAACGGATTGGAAATGTAGATTCTTAATCAGGCGGGCCTGCTTTAGGCTGGTGGTGGCTAGCGGCATGATGGAAAGCGGCAATATATGAAGTGAATCCATATCCAATTCATTGGTGGATTCCGATTCTTCGACCTGTTGCGCCGCCGCGTTGCTCATTCCCGTCATTAGCCTTTCGTTAACGTGGTTCTCAATTTGCGTCGTAACGCCGCGCCGGCCGGTCGAGTCGTTTTCTGCCGTTTCGCATCGAACCGCATCCCAACTTCTTGAAATGTTATTGTTTTTTCGAGCGAACCCGATGCAAGCGTTGCTGACCGGGGATTAGTATCGCGCAAGCCTATTAACAACGGATTGAATTCCGTTCAGAATTTTTGCGTAAACTCGGATTAAATTTGCATAATTTAGACCCCTCCCAATTGGGCTTATTCAGCCGCCCAGACAGAGCCGTGAAATTCGCTATGGAAACTGAGATTTGAACGCCGCCGCGCCAGGCGCGCAGTCAGCTGGCTTGCCGCGCTACGGCTTTGTTTTGTTGATCTTTCTGACGATTTTTTGGGGCATTAATTGGCCAATCATCAAAATCGCGCTTGAGGACATGCCGGTGCTGACCTTTCGCGCCGTGTGTCTGGCCGGCGGCGCGGTGGTCATTCTGCTGTTGAGCAAGCTGCTCGGCCATTCGCTCGCCATTCCGCGCCGCCATTGGCCGATGCTCGGCTTGTGCGCGCTCTTCAACATCACCGGCTGGCATCTCCTGACCGGCTATGGCGTTGATCTCACAAGCTCGGGCCGGGCCGCGATTATCGGCTATACCATGCCGCTCTGGGCGGCCCCGCTCGGCTTCCTGGTGCTCGGCGAGAACGTCACGTGGCGCCGCGTTGTCGCGCTCACGTTCGGCACCGCCGGGCTCGCCATTCTGATCGCGAGCGATATCGAGAAGCTCGACCAGGCGCCGCTCGGCGCGCTCTTCATGCTGGCCGGCGCGATTTCGTGGGCGTGTGGCACGGTGGCACAAAAGCGCGTCGATTGGGGCGTTCCCACCACCGTCCTGGTGGGTTGGCAATATATTATCGGCGGGGTGCCGATATTTATCGCCGCCGGCGCGCTGGTCGATTATGAGACGGTTTCCTTTCCCACCCTGTGGCCGCTCCTTAGCGTGCTTTACAACATCCTCATCGCCTTCGTTTTCTGCTACTACGCCTATTATGAAGTGGTGCGAATCTTTCCGGTCGGCATCGCCACCGTGGGCACGCTCGCAACGCCTATTGTGGGCGTCTTCAGTGGCGCCCTGTTGCTCGGTGAAAAATTGGCCTGGCAGGAATATAGCGCCCTCTCCCTGGTCGTCGTCGGGCTCGGCCTGCCGGTTCTGTGGCGCAACTCACGGCGCCGCCGCGCATGACTGAAGCGGCGCGTGGGCAGGGCCTCTCGTGCTGGGTGCTGAGCGAGGGCATGGCCGGCACCGAAAACCAGTGCCTTGCCCTGGCCGCCGCTCTTGGTGTGACGCCGGAGGTTAAGCGCGCCGTGGCGGCGGTGCCATGGCGCTGGCTCGGCGCCGCCATGGTGGCCTTGCCGCCAAACATGTTGGCGCGCGGCAGCGATGCCGTGGCGCCGCCCTGGCCCGACCTGGTCATCGCCAGCGGGCGGAAATGCGTCGGCCTGGCGCTCGCCATCCGGGGCGCCAGCCGAGGACAGAGCTTCACCGTCTTCGTGCAGCGTCCACGCTGGGGCCGGGCCGGATTCGATCTCATCGTTGCGCCGCGACATGATGGCCTCTCGGGCGACAATGTATTCCTCACCCGGGGCGCCCTCAGCCGCGTGAACGCGCCAGACCTGGACGCGGCTGCAGTTCAGTTCGCGCCCGCCTTCGCGGGTCTGCCGCGCCCGTTGGTCGCCTGTTTGATCGGCGGCACCTCGCGGCGTCATCGCCTCACCCCGGCCGGCGCGCGGGCGATCGGCGAAGCCCTCGCCAAGCTCGCCGCCAAGAGCGGTGCCGGGCTACTGATCACCGCGTCGCGCCGCACGCCGCCGGCGAGCTTCGCCGCCTTTGAAGAGGGGTTGGCGGATGCGCCGGCATATATTTGGCGTGGCGACGGCGATAACCCCTATTTGGGTTTCCTCGCCATGGCCGAGGCAATCCTTGTCAC
>JAPYQV010000108.1 GCA_029937205.1 Alphaproteobacteria bacterium | reverse complement strand
TCTCCGAGTGCCGGATCACTGGTGCCGTGGGTTTGCCGGTCCGTGAGGTCTCCGGCGCGCGACCCAGCGTCATGTCCGGCGCCACCCCGAAGACTGTCATTGCCGGAGGCGCTTGCCGGAGCGGGCGCAGCGCCCGATGACGTTTTGGTTATCGGCATTTGGGAAACAGACTGCGGGGGAATTGTTTTCTGCGTTACGGTGCCAACCGGTGCGGCTGCGGCACTCGGCTTTGCTGGCTTCTGCTTGGGATACATCACCTCCTGAAATGACGGCTTGGGCTTTGGTTTCGGCGGCGTCACCCGGGGCGGCGGATTGGCGACGATCTGGTCCGGGCGCTCATAGGTTCGATCGAAGCGCAGGTTCATATCGATCTTATGCACCTTGGCGAAGCGTTCGGCGTTGAATTTCGGGCCTTCGTAAAACTCTTTCGACGCGTCCGCGCGTGCCATGGCGTCGAGTCGTTCCGCGGCCTCCTCGATCCTGTCCTCGTTGGTTTCGCCCGCCTTGCGGTCGCGCCGCCGGCCCGCCTCAACGACGCCGGCAATAGAGCGGAGATCGATGTCGCGGCCATGGAAATCGACCGCGTCGAAGCTTGAGCCGGTGCGCTTCTTGCGCAGCTTGTCGAACGGCCTGTGGGTTTTGTAGAAGTCGCGATTAATCATCCGAATGGTTCCAAATTATTGATAATTTCTCCCCGCCGGCCGGTGAGCGCAGAATGATGATTGCATTAACACAACCACCGGCCGGGGGGAGGCGCCGGCTATGCCAGACCGGCGTGGGAGGAAACGCACAGATTAATTTTTCGTGCCATAAAATTGATGCGCAGTTTGAAATTCGCACATCTGTACAATGGCTTACACGGTATGTTGATTTTCGCCGGGATCGGCGAAATACAGCCGTAGTGTATCAATGGGTCAGACTCGATTGATCCGGCGAAATGAGCGCGCGGTGCACGCTAAGTTCTCCCCTCCATCCCAACCCTTGCCTCCCCGCTGGGGAGGAAGGGCTTGAAACGTAATGCGGGTTGCTTCGGGGTTAGAGCTTTAGATCAAGAATAACCGGGGCGTGGTCGGAGGGTTTTTCCCAACTGCGCGGTGCGGTTAGTACCTCGGCGGAAGCGAGCTTGTCTTTCAGGACCGGGGTGACCCAGAAGTGGTCGAGGCGGCGGCCGCGATTTGATTCCTGCCAGTCGCGGGCGCGGTAGCTCCACCACGAATAGAGCTTTTCGTCCGCCGGCACGAAATGGCGCACCGCATCGATCCAATCGTGGGATTGATAGACTTTGGTAAGCGCGTCGACTTCCACCGCTGTGTGGCTGACCACATTCAGCAACTGCTTGTGTGACCACACGTCGCTTTCCAAGGGCGCCACATTGAGATCGCCCATCAGGACAAAGCGGTTCGATTTTTTGCGCCGCGCGGCGAACCACTCGGCCATTTCGGCGAGAAATTGCAGCTTATGGGCAAATTTTTCGTTTTCCTTCGGGTCGGGCACATCGCCGCCGGAAGGCACATAGAAATTATGCAGCTCCACGGGTTTGCCGTCCTTCGCCTTGATCGAGACCCAAGCGTGGCGTGAATCCTGCTTGTCGCACCAGTGGCGTGGCTCGGCCTTGACGAAGGGCAGGCGCGAGAGAATGGCGACGCCGTGATAGGCCTTCTGGCCGTGAATGAGGCGGTGGCTGTAGCCGAGCTCCTGGCCGAGATTCGGCGGGAACAATTCGTTCGCCACCTTGATCTCCTGCAGGCAGAGGACATCGGGCTGCTGTTCCTTTAAGAGGCGCGTCACTTGCTCGAGGCGAATGCGGACGGAGTTAATATTCCAGGTACAGATGCGCATCGTGTTTTCTTGTCCTTAGGTTTTCTTGTTAACGGGCGCGCGTGCCTATACCGCCGCCTGACCCCTGTCGACCCAATCCGGGAACACCGGCGGGGCGGGCGGGGCGAGGCCGGTTTCCGCTTCGCAGCGCGCAATCAGATCGGCCAAATCGCCGCCTTTGTCAAACAGTGGTATGTCGTTGCCGCGCGCCTCGCGCATTTCTTCGCGCAATGTCTCGCTCGCCGCAGCGTCGACGCTGAAATCGCCCTCCGATTCCAGAATAACCACGCCATAGCGTTTGGCACCTTCGATGGTGAGGAGACCACCTTCCACATCGTACAGCACCTTTTCCACCGGGCGCTCGAAGGGATCGCCCCAGCCGCCGCCGCCCCAGGTTTTGAACTGCAGGATATCGCCCGGCACGACGTTGATGCGGTCGCACTTGGACGGCAGCACGCTGCGTGTGCCGTCGGCACGCTCGAGAATTTTCGAGCTGCGCGCGCCCGGCGTGCCGCCCTTGACGCCCCACGGATGGGTCAGCCAGCGGTCGTCATGAATCGAGACCTGGCCCTTGCGCAGGAAGCGATAACCGGTGTGCACGCCGTTGCCGCCGCGGTGCAGCCCGGCGCCGCCGGAATCCGGGATTGCGGTGTAGGTCTCAATCCTGAGCGGATACATGGCCTCGACAAATTCATTCGGCACATTGGTGAAGTCGGGCCACATGGCGTGGCCGTCGGCGCCGTCGCCGGACGGCTTGCCGGCAATGCCGCCGAAGCCGATTTGATATTGCTGGAACCACTCGCCATGCTCGTTATGGCCGGAAAAGAAAAAGTGCGGACTGGCCGAAAATCCGGCGGCGCAGAGATAGTCCGGATTGCCCTGGCCAAACAGGCCATTCAGCACATCGACGACGCGGGCCAGCGCGTGGGTGCGGCCCGACAGCGCCGCCGGTTTTTGCGGCGCCAGCAGCGAGCCCTTGGGAATGCGGAATTCCATCAAATCGTAGAAGCCGTCATTAAACAGAATCTGTGGATCGGCGAGATAGATCATGAAAACGCCGCAATACATTTTCATCATTTCTTCGTTGCAGTAGAAGTTGATTGCGCCGGCAGATTGCGGGTCGGTGCCGGCGAAATCCATGATCAGTTTTTCGCCCTCGCGCCACATGGTGCAGGCGATGCGGTACGGCCCCATGCCCATGCCGTCGTCGCACACCCAATCCTCAAAGGTTTGTTTTTCCTCCGGGATATTGGCAAGGAGCAATTCCCTGACGGCGCGTTTGGTGCGGTCCAGGAGTTCGTTCAGGGCGGAGAAATAGACATCGTCGCCGAAGCGGGTGGAGAGCTCGGTCACCCGCGTGGCGGCCAGGCGGCAGCCGGCGATCAATGCGTTGAGATCGCTCCGGTTCCATTGCGCCATGCGGCAATTGTGCAGAATGAGATTGAGGATGTCCGATTGCAGCACGCCCTTGGTGTAGAGTTTCAAGGGCGGGATGATGATGCCTTCCTCGTAAATCTGCTGCGCGTCGGTCGGCATGCTGCCCGGCACGCGGCCGCCCGAATCGGTCATGTGGCCGAACATGGCGGCCCAGCCGATCACCCGCCCCTCCTTGTAGATCGGCATCAGCACCAGCCAGTCCGGCGTGTGGCTGACCGCGCCGTCGCACGAATAGGGATCGTTGGTGAGGAAGACATCGCCCTCTTCGATTTCGCCCTCGTAGTTTTTCAGGAAGGTGTTGATGAAGGCGCCGAACTGGCCGACCACCATCTTGCCGTCGCGATTGGCGATGAGGGGAAACTCGTCATGCTGCTCGCGGATGCCGGGCGACATGGCGGTGCGGAAGAGGACGGCGTCCATTTCGACGCGCGCGCTGCGCAGCGCGTTCTCGATGATGTCGAGATCGACCGGATCGACCTCGACCGTCTCGAACGGCGTTTGATTGGTCTCAATGACGGTGGCGGGCATATGGCTCTCCCTCAGTTCGCACTCAATTTACGCTCAGTGGGCGGATCAAAATATTGCCGAGATCGTCGATCTCGCCGGCGTGGCCGGGCAGGATCAGGGTGGTCGAATCGAGTTGGGTAACGATCGCCGGTCCGACGATGATATTGCCGGCCCGCAACAGATCTCGTTGGTAGATCGTGGCGTCCTGCCAATCGCCATCGGCGAATATTTTTTCTTGCGCCACCTTGGCGGCGCTGGCGTCGCTGTTGCCGCGCGCAATTCGCCCCGCATCGGCCAGGGTTTGCCGGCCCTGCACGATGGCGCGGAGATTGATGATCTCGCGCTCCGAATCGAGCGCAAAGGTGTAGAGCTTTTCGTGCAGGGCGTCGAAACTGTCGCCGATATGGGCCAACCCCTGAGCCCGGAAGGCATCGATATCGACGGCCACCGGCAGCGACAGCACCTGACCGGAATAACGCACATCGACTTCATAGCTCGAGCTGCGATCCGTCTCGGCGATACCTTCGGCGTCAAACGTGCGCGCCGCGGCGCCGCGCAGCTCGGCGAAAATTTCGCTGACCTCTTCGGCGCTGGTTTGCGAGAAGCGCCGCATCAGGCTGCGCGATGCGTCGTCGCGGGTGCGCGTGGTGGCATCGCCATATGCACAGAGCACGCCCGGCCCCGGCGGCACGATCACCGGCCAGCAATTGAGAATGCGGGCCAGCGCATTGCCGTGCAGCGGCCCGGCGCCACCGAAGGCGATCAAGGCGAAGTCGCGCGGATCGTTGCCCTGCTGTACCGAGACCAGCCTGAGCGCGCCGATCATGTTTTCGTTGACGATATCGTAAATGCCCTGGGCGGCGCGCTCGACGGAAAAATCAAGCGCCTCGGCAATGGTGGCGACCGCCGCTTCGGCCTTGGCGCGGTCGATTCGCATATCGCCGCCGAGGCGCGACGAGGCGGGAAGATAACCCAATACCACATTGGCATCGGTGACCGTCGGTGCGGACCCTCCTTGAGCGTAGGCGGCGGGACCCGGATCGGCGCCGGCGCTTTGTGGGCCGACGCGGAGCGCCTTGGTAAGCGCAGGCACATGGGCAATCGAGCCGCCGCCGGCGCCGACCGAGCGCACATCGAGGGACGAGGCGCGCACGGTCAAATCGCCCACCGTGGTCTCGCGCCGGGTCTGGGCGACGCCGTCGCGAATGAGGCAGACATCGGTCGAAGTGCCGCCCATATCGAAGGTCAGAAGATTTTTGAAGCCGGCCTGGCGGGAGATCCATAACGCGCCGGCTACGCCGCCGGCGGGGCCGCTCATCAACAGGTTGACCGGCACGGTCTCGGCGCCGGCGGGTGTTGTCAGGCCGCCGTCTGAGCGCAGGATATGCAGCTTTACGCCGCTTGAGCGGCGCTCCAGTTCGTCGCTCAGATTGCGCACATATTTCGCCACGATCGGGCGCACATAGGAATTGCACACCGTTGTGATGGTGCGCTCATATTCCTGCATCTCGGGGATGACGTCGCACGACAGCGACACCGGCACATCGGGCAATTCCTCCTCGGCAATACGTCCGGCCAGGCGCTCGTGCGCGTCGTTGGTGTAGGAGTTGAACAGTGAAATGGTCAGCGCATCGATACCCTTGCGCTTGAGGTGGCGCAGCGATTTGCGCAGCGCGTCTTCGTCGAGCGGTGTGACGATTTCGCCTTTGGCGCCGATTCGCCCCTTGGCCTCGACGGTCAGCGCGAGCGGCGCCAAGGGCGGGGTTTTGTTGAAGATCACCCAAGCGCCCAGGCCACCCGGCACGAACGAGCGCGCAATTTGCAGCACATGGCGATAACCTTCCGTCGTCACCAGGCCGACACGCGCCCCCTGGCCGGTGAGGATGGCGTTGGTGGCGATGGTGCTGCCGTGCATGACATGTTCGATCTCGCTCGGCGCGATACTGGCGAGCTCGCACACCCGGTCGGTGCCGTTCAGCACGCCGATCGAGGGATCGTCCGGCGTCGACGGCACTTTGGCGATGTGAAACGAACTGTCCGCCTCATTGATCAGCAACAGATCGGTAAACGTTCCGCCCACATCGACGCCCAAACGATAGGACATGCGCTCTCTCCGTTGCTTTTTGCGACGCCGGCCATTCGACCGGACAGCGGGAGTATTTCACGGAAGGGCGGGGGATGGAATGTTGGTAAAGAATCGCCTGTAAAGAAAAGGCGGGCCGGCTATACGCCGACCCGCCAGTAGAGGGGACCCTGAGTAGGGTAAGAGCCCATCTCTTGAGCCGCGGGGCTGTTTGGGGGGAGCCAAAAGCGACCCAAGCAATGGACTGGCCGTTATTAGAGATGTGGCAACGGCACCGCGCCGGGACAAATCAACAATTTGTGATGATTTTCCCGAGGAGCCGGGGCGACATCAATTTTGTGGCAGGGCTTAGGAGTGGACCCGCGCCGGGCGCACAAAGCGGCCATGAACAACGGCGTCAATATCGCCGCGCGCAATACCGATATCGGCAAGTTGGCGGTCGCTCATGCTGTTGAGCTCATAGTCGACGCGGGTACGGTTGCGCCACGAACGAAGGGTATTTATAAAGGGAAAACTATTCATCTCTGTATCTCCTGGATAGGGTTTTTTGTAATTACCGGAACTCTCAATCCGGCTGCCTCGCCGTGGCTTTGGCGGGCCATTTCATGGTCCGTTTCGTCCGGCGTCTGTGGCTAATATGGTGATTCCAGGAAGTCTCACAACAGACAAGACGGTACGCCTGCTATGCAAAATACGCATAGCAACACGCTTCTTGTTCCGCGCCTCGTTAATATCTGGTTAACCGCCTGCTCGCCGGCTTGCATGCGCCCGGGCGGCATCGCCGAACGCCTTAAACAGCGCCATGGAGAGCGGATTCTCCGTTACCAACCATTCCGGATGCCATTGCACGCCAAGGCAAAATCCAGCGCTTTCGGCGCCGCTCAATGCCTCGATCTGGCCATCCGGCGCGACCGCTTCGACGCGCAAACCCGGCGCCGGCGTATCGACACCCTGCGCGTGCAGGGAATTGACCGAGATTTCCGCCTCCGGCCACAATTTTGCCAGCATACCGCCGGGCGTGATCGACAGCGTATGAACCGGGGCGTATTGTACCGCCCGCGGCAGGTCTTTGTCTTCGCGGTGATCGAACCGGCCGGGGACATCCTGTACCGCCTGATGCAAGGTGCCGCCGAGCGCCACATTCAATTCCTGAATGCCGCGGCAGATACAGAACACCGGCACCCCGGCTGCCACAGCATCCCGAATCAGCGGCAGGGTCGCGGCATCGCGCTGGGCATCATGGTGGGTGCCTTCGGCACTGGGTGGCCCGCCATAGATATGCGGCTCCACATTGGACGGGCTGCCGGTGAACAGCAGGCCATCGACACGGGCAAGCACATCGGCACGCGCATGGGCATCGCCAAGAGACGGCAACATCATGGCCAGCCCGTTGGCGCCGGCATTGACGGCGGTGATATATTTCTCGCCGACCACGTGAAACGGAAGAATGCCGATTTCCCGCACGCAGGCGGAGAGCGCGATCAGCGGTTTGGCGGATTCTTGTGAAGCCATGGGGCGCGCGGGCCGATCAACGCGTTGGTCGGTTTTCGCGCGGATCGTCGAACACGAACAGCCGGTTGTCGAGGTCGATATTGGTCTCGGTATTAAACAGCGCGACGGTGGTCGTGAGGCCCTGCGCATCGATCACTTTCCATTGCCGGAGCTCCATCGGCGCTTCGCTGAAAAAGAGGGTGAGGCTGCCCAGTCCCGGATCCTCGCGCTTCACCAGAGTGATAGCCAGCGCGCCCGAGCGGCGGCGAAAACCGGTGACGATGAGATCGTCATTGAAGCTGACATCGCCGGAGCTGAGCGCGCCGAGCGGCGTATCGAAGATCGGCCAGTCGCTCACTTGGCCGAGCTCGGTATCGTGAAAATGCAGCAGAAATCCGTCTCCAACGATGAGGATCGGCGTCGGTGGTAGATATTCGATCCTGAGACGCCCCGGCCGGCGCAGATAGAACA